>JAKFWB010000377.1 GCA_021732945.1 Porphyrobacter sp. | reverse complement strand
GCCTATACCTCGGGCGGGATATGGCGCGGGGATGAGCAGGTGGCGACGATGAGCGGGGTGTTTGGTCTCCGTGCGAACCCCTTTCCCGCTTACGCCAGCCAGCGCGCCACCGCCGCCGTCGAAGGATCGCGCTCGTCGTGATAGCCCGCCGCGCCCTCGGGTGTGTCGGAGAGGTCCACGCCCTCGACCACCCGGAACTCACGCCAATCATACAGGCCCGTGCGCTGGGCGATGCGCCATTCTCCGGCTCGCTTCTCGAACCGGTCGACATAGCGCCCCGCAACGATGGCGGAGTAGATGACGCCCTTGTCCGGGAACACCGCTGCCAGGGGGTAACCCGGCGGGATAGTGTGCATCGCGGTCATGTAGGTTTCGGTGTGGCACACATCTGCGCCGTCGAACCCGAACTGCACCTGACCCAGCTGGTGCTGCGTGGCGAGGCAGGGGTCGATCACCGCGCGGGCCTGATCGACAAAGCCGCGCCAATCGCCTTCGATCAGCCCGAATTTGAATACGGCATCCGCATGGAACAGCCGCTCCATCATCACCCAGCGCCGCCGGTCAATCGCATGGGCATAGGCGGCGATCACATCGCGGATGGCTTCGCGGTCTTCAAGCGTTCCTGTCATGTGTCCAGCTCCACAATCACCTTGCCGATATTGGCCCCAGTGAACAGCTTGGCATAGGCGGTAAGGGTGTTTTCGAGACTATGCGTCACATCATAGGGCATCACCAAATCGCCCGCCTCGTGCAGCTCCGCAGCCGCTCGGTCAGCGCGGGGCCTTCGTGCATGAAATCGGGCGAGAAGAAGCCCTCGATCCTGAGCCGCCGCATCAGCACCTGATCGAATTCCGCCGGCGCGGTTCGGCGGCCAGAGGTGTAGTCGGCGAGCAATCCGCACACCGCGACCCGGCCATAATGGTTCATGCGCGTCAGCACTTGATCCAGCAGCGCGCCACCGACATTGTCGAAGTAGACATCGAAGCCGCCTGCTGCATCCAGTTGCGCACCCACGTCAGTGCCCTTGTAATCGACTGCTCCTGCAATCCCCAATTCATCCGTCAGGTAAGCGCATTTGGCCGCGCCGCCCGCGATCCCCCACGCCTCGCAGCCGAGCAGCTTGGCGATCTGCACCGCCAGAATGCCGGTCGCGCCCGCCGCTGCCGAGACCAGCACCCGCTCGCCTAGCTTGGCCGCGCCGGTTTTCTCAACGCCCCACAGCGCGGTCCAGCCGTTCATGCCGAGTGGGCCGAACCAACTGCGCCGATCCGACACCGTGGGATCGAGCACCAGCGCGCCTGACATCACCGCATCGACCGTCGACCAATCGCTCCACTGCCCGAAGGCGCGCACCAGATCGCCGGGCGCAAAGCCCTCCGCGCGGCTCTCCACCACCTCGCCCAGCACCAGCCCGCTCATTGGCGCGCCGACGGGGAGCGGGGGCTGATAGCCATCCTCGCGGTCGGTCAGCCACAGCCGGGTGCCTGCGTCCATCGACAGGTGCGAATTGCGAATGCGGATTTCGTCATCCACCAAGGGCGCGAGCGGGGCTTCGACCAGCTCCAGCGCGCTGGCGAAATCGATGCCTTCGGGGCGGCGGGCGATGCGCCAGAAGCGGTTCTGCATGGCGGTCACTTTTCGGCGCGCAGGCCGCTACGGCAACCCCGCCTTTTCGCTAGGGGCCTGAGCGGCGCGGCTATCACTTTGGCGCGGTGCATGGGCTCCGCCTGCTTCCTAGTCTTGCGTCAAACACAATCGAGGGAGAGGTATCATGGCACTCATCACAGTGATCGGCGCGAGCGGGCGGCAGGGCCTTGCGCAGGTGCGTCAGGCCCTCGCCGCTGGGTACGATGTGCGCGCGATTTCCCGCCGTCCGGATGCGCTGGAAGGCGCGCCGGTTGACGGGATCGAGAAGGTCGAAGTGCGGCCGATGGACCTGTATGACACATCGACCTTTGAAGCCGCGCTCGAAGGATCGGACTACATCTTCTACACCCACCCGCTCCAAGCCCGCGCAGACCGCGCCTATCTGATCGGCGAGGTCGGCAAGGTCGCCGCGCATATCGGGGTCAAGCGCGTGGTGTGGAACACGTCGAGCTGGATCCCCGACAAGCCGGGCGATCCCTTCACCTATGGCGGCAACACCGCCGGCATCAACGCGCTGTGGCGCAGCGGCGCGCCGGGGACGGTGTTCGGATCGGTGCTGTTCATGGACAACCTGCTGACCAACTGGGCGCGGCCCTTCATCGTCAATGAGGGGCGCTATGTGTACCCGCACAACCCCAACCTTGAGGCGAACTGGATCTGCCTTGATGACGTCGCCCGGTTCATGCTGGCGAGCCTTGAGCGGCCCGACATGGAAGGCGCGTGGCTCAATATCGGCGGGCCGGAGCGGCTGGTTGGCAAGCAGGTGACGCAGTACCTGTCGGCGGCGCTGGGCAAGGAGATCAAGTATGATCCCTGCACCCCGGCGGAGTTCGGCCGCTATCTGGTCGATGCCGCAGGCGACACCATGCCAGCGGACATGCGCGAGGAATTCGCCAAGGGGATCGAGGCGTTCTACGACTACAACAACACCGCCCCGACCAAGCCCTTCGCGGTCGACATGGACCACGTCTACGAACGCTTCCCCGAATTGGAGGGCAAGCTGGAGAACCTCGGCGACTGGACCAAGCGGCAGGAATGGGGCGAGACGAACTATCGCCCGGCGTTTGGGTAGTCGTTCAGGCTTGGCAGCGGGCGTCCGTCCGCCGCCAGCTCCGCGAAAGACCGCGCGCTTGGCCCCAAGCGCGGCGGCCCGTGCCGTTCCTCGCTCCCAAGCTCCTGTTGGAGACACAGGTTACACTGTCCAGGAAGCAAAAAGCCGCCCGGTCACCGGACGCCGTTCAGGCGCGGAGACCGGGCGGCGCGAGGGGCGATGAGGGCTTGTCATGCGGCCGATGCTGGCAGGTCGCGCGCGGGTAGGAAAGCGGGGCAGCGAGCCTTAAGTTCGTCGCCCCGTGGTTGACACGGGGCTTGGCTAACTTCGGCGCGAGCGCAAATAAAGAAAAGCTTAACCCCGGATCCCCGGCCTGCGCCGGGGCAGGCAAGTCCGGGGCGACGATTGAGGAAATGACGGCTTTGGCCTCGTTTCAGTCAAATGCGGACATTCTGAAAGCGACCCGATATCAGGCATTGCACCAACTATGGTCGCGCTGATACTTCGTTCAGCGTAGGCGACGGGAAAACTAGCAACATGAATTGGCTTTATCGCGTCATTGGTCGACCCTCGAACAAGCCGATCGAGGGGGTCGATTACCGCGTAACTTCGACCCTATACAGCTTGGACGGCAAACGCTCTGCCGAAATTCGTGAATTTTCTCATGGCGACACATACATTTTAGAGTCAGATCTCGTGAATGGTGGTTTCAAGGAAAGGCATGATGGCGGATTGGTTGGACCATTCTTGTCACCAAAGCGGGCCGAGAAGTTCATCGTCTCTACCAGATGGTTCGAGCGCGACGACCTAGATTCACTTTGATGACCGCGTTCCACCCAATCCCGGCCGTTCGGACCAAACTCCAGCGACCCAAAAGCAGCCATTCTGGATGCGCGGACGAAACCCCTACTCCGCCGCCTGACGCTGCTCCTGCGCAAAAATCGTCACCAGCTCATCATCGCTCGCTGCAACCAGCCGCTCGGCCCAGCCGTGGAACACTTGCCCGCCCTTTTCATTACGGCCGAACAGCACCTCTTTCATCAGCCCCGATTGCAGCGCCTGATGCTGGCGCTTGCCGGTGGCGTAGTCCTCATCGCGGACCACGATTTCGAGGAAGTTGAACTGGTCGTGCGCCGCCTGCACCTGTTCGGGGGTCTCGGGCTGGTTCTCCATGACATAGAACTGGGTGGTGAAACTCTCGCCCACCGTCGCGCCGGGGAACAGCTGGCTGATCATCGCCCCGCGCTGCCCGCCGCCATAGAAACTGGCGATCGAGATGTGCGGGAAGATCGTCCACACGCCCTGCACCAGCACGTCCTGCGGCAGATCATCATCAGCCATTGCGGCCAGATCCATCTGCTGATCATCATCGCCCTGCACCTTGATCGCGAATTGCGACGGGGTCGACAGGCGCTGGTGCGGGCCGAAGGCGAAGTAATTGGCGCGGTTGTAGAAATCCGCCCCGAATGTGTCCTTGTGCAGCACCGGCAGGTGGTAGAAATCGAGATAGCCGTCGTAGGCTGTCTTCCAGTTCGGCCCTTCCAGCACGCGGCTCGCAAACAGCGTCCAGCCATCGAATTCGAACGCCTTGAGCAACTCGTCATAACCGCACAGGTAATCGGCGATCGACAGCTTCGAATGCGGATCGAGCGTCACCCAGATCAGCCCGGCGCTTTCGTAGACTGGGAACTTGGTCAGGCAATGCTGACTCTTGTCTATCTGGCCGAAATCCTGCGGGCTGGCGACGCCGATCAGGTCGCCATCGGCCTTGAAGGTCCAGCCGTGATAGCCGCAGGTAAAGCGGCTGGCGTTGCCGCATCCGGCAGCGAGCGGGTTGCCGCGGTGGGTGCACATGTTGAGGAAGGCGCCCATGCTGCCGTCCTTCTGGCGACTGAGCAGCAGCGGCACGCCGCAAATGTCCATCGCCTTGAAGTCGCCGGGCTTGGGCAGCTCGCACGATGGCGCGACCATCAGCGGCAGGCGGCGGAAGATCCGCTGCTTTTCCAGCTCGAACAGCGCCGGATCGGTGTAAGCGCTGGCAGGAACGCGCTTCACGTCATCGGCATATTCCATGGTATCGGCCGCGCCGTGGGCGACCAGATTGCGGGTCATTTCGACCAGCGTTTCGCGTGACATTGTCATCCTCCCGAACTTTGGAGCGGACCATCCGCTTTACCGGGCGGCAGGGCAATGCTCACTTTTAGGGGCAAACAAATGGGGCGAGCCATTGCTGGCCCGCCCCTGCCGTGCTCGCGCACGTTCTTCCCCTGTTGGACGCAATCAGAACTTGAAGCTGACTTCCGCAAACACCTGCCGTCCGCGGTTCTGGGTCAGCACCACGTCATCGCCGGTGGCGGGCAGGAACGGACGCCCGCCCGAGGTGATCACAATGATTTCATCGGTAAGGTTGGTTGCCACCAGCGCCAGCTTCCACTTGCCATCGGGATGGCCGATCGAAACGTTGGTATCCAGCGTCCAGAAGCTTGGCTGAACAAAGTCGTTCAGCGTTGATTCGTCGGTGATGTAACCATCATTGTAAGCCGCGTTGCCCGACAGGAACAATTCCAGATTGTCGCTGAGCGGCACGGTCCAGTCAGCTGCGAAGTTGCCCGCCCACTCGGGTGCCTGACTGCCGCGCCGCCCGTTCAGGTTGATCGGACCGCCTTGTCCGCCCGGCTGGAGGAAATCATCGGTGTACTGGGAGTCAAGATAGGACAGGTTGGCCGACAGCCTCAGGCCATCGATCGGGGTCCGCCAGCCCGCTTCCAGATCAACGCCCTTGGTGGTCAGTTCGCCCGCATTGCTGGTGATGAACTGGATGGTGATGGCGTTGAAGTTCTGCACCTGAAGGTCGGTGAAGACATATTGGTATGCGGTCGCGTTCAAGGTGATGGTGCGGTCCGCCCACTGCGACTTGATCCCGATTTCACCGCCGATGGCCTCTTCCGAACGGAAGATCAGCGAGCTGAAATCACCCGACAATGCCGCCTGGCTGAGGCTGTTCGATGGCAAAGCCGAGTTGTCGATCCCGCCCGATTTGAACCCGGTCTTGAACGAGGCGAAGATGTTGATGTCATCGGTCGCCTGATATTTCAGGGTCGCTTCGGGTGAGAAGTTGTCATCGGCAAAGTTGATCGGGCCCGAGAAGAAGCCCGGACGGACGAACACCGGCCCTTGCAGGAAGGTGTGCACGAACGGCACCGCGATGGTCTGGACCTTTTGTTCGTCGGTCCAGCGCACCCCGCCCGACAGTTCCAGCTTGTCAGTGATGTCGATCTGCGCGCTGCCGAAGAACGACAGGGCTTCGGTCTTGGTGGTGTGCGTCTTGTCGTAATCATAGGTGAAGCCCGTCACCGGATCAGGGCCGAGGAACGAGATGTTGATCGCCTGCTGCGAGGTATCGAAAATGAATGTCCGATCCTCGTAGAACGCGCCGAGCATGAAGTTGAACGGCCCGTCAAAATCCGACGCGACCCGGATTTCCTGGCTGTATTGTTCCAGCTGGTTGATCGGATCGGAACAGCCCGCGCCGCCGGGAATGCGTGTCCCGTTCGGGCCGGGGAAGAACCCGGCGTAGGAAAAGCAGTCGAAGTCGATCGCATCGAGATTAAGCAGGCCGGTCACCGAGGTCAGCGTCAGGCTGTCGGACAGATCGAGTTCGAACTGCAAGCGGCTGAACCAGATTTCGGTCTCGCCAAAGGGCACGCCGTTGCGGCCATTGGCTGGGGAATTGCCGGGCACGGGGCCTGACAATTGCGGCGCTCCATCAGGCAGGAAATAGCGTTGATCCTGGGTGTTGCAGTCGTATCCCGGCTGGATCACCAAACCTCCACCCAGCAGCACCACCGGGTCAGCCACACCATTGGCGCCGCAGCCGATTTCGGCGGTGCCGATCGCGCCATCATTTTCGTTCTTGCTGTATTGCAGCTTGAAGTTGGCACGGAACCGGTCTGACGGCTGCCAATCGAGCGTACCGCGCACGATCAGGTCAGTCAGCCCGCGTTCCTGATTGACCGCCGGGGTGCCATCCTGAAGGATCTGGAATTCTTCGATGTCGTTGAACTGCGCGGCCAAACGCACGCCCAGCGTATCACTGATCGGGCCAGAGACATAGCCCGAGATCAGATACCCCTTTTCCTCAAACTCATAAGACCCGCGCACGCCCACTTCCCAATCGGAGGTTGGGTTGGCAGAGCGCAGCGACAAGACGCCAGCAGTGGCCGATTTGCCGAAGAACAGCGACTGCGGGCCGCGCAGCACGTCGACCTGCTCGACATCGAAGAAACCCGCCTGCACCAGACGGCTGGTCGAGGCGATCACACCGTCATATTCGAACGCCACGGCGGAATCGAACGCGGCCGAGATGTTGGACGAACCGACCCCGCGAAGGCTCAGCTGCCCGCCCGAGCCCGAACCGCCGACCTGCACGTTCAAGGTCGGCACGCGGCTGGTGAAATCGGCGACCTGATCGATGCTGTAGCGTTCCAGCGTCTCGCCGCCGATCGCGGTGACGGTGACAGGGACTTCCTGCAAGCTTTCGTTCTGGCGGCGCGCCTGCACCACGATCACGCGTTCTTCGGGCGTATCTTCCGCCGCTTCGGCATCCTGCGCGAAGGCTGTGGTTGGCACGGCGGCAAGCCCGCTCAGCGCAGCGCCGCAGAACAGCGCGCGCCGCAATCCGGCCGAGCCTTTGCCAGATGCATTTCGGGCACGAAGTGTGATCATGTTCGTCTCTCCCCAGCGGGTCGCGGCTTGCCCGCGCACCCTTTGATTCCTCAACCCTGAGCGCGTCTGCTCACGCCTTCCGGTATGGGTTGCAGGTGTATGGCGGGGGGCAAAACGCGCCATCCGCAAAAGCGATAGTGACTCTGTCAAACTGCGGCAAAAACGTCACATAGCGGCGCCAAAACCGGATGCCGTAGCGTCATTGCGCCGTTTCGCGCTGCATTTGCGCGATGCGCGGATCGCGGGGCCACACCCAATCTGCACCAATCACCGGTTCAACCCTGAGCTGCGGTGGAACGTTCTCGTAACCGATCATCCGGTCGAGGCTCTGGTGAAAGGAATATATCCGCGCCTCCTGATAGGAGAGCGGCACCGAGCGGAAGGCTGACCCCTGCATCGAAAGCTGGATCGCTTCGCCGAATTGCGTGTCTTCGAGAATGATCGGGCTCATCTGGCGGCCATTGGGCTGGCTGGCGTCGGGCACGGTCCACAGATCAGGCGCAGGTGCATCGCCCCAGTCGAGCGCCATCGTCACTAACTCCAGCCGGGTGGTGGTGAGCGAGGTCGGCCAGAACACCAGCGGCGGCACAAAGTAATTGGACAGCGGCGAAACCCAGTTGGGAAAAAGTGTGTAGCTTTGCGTGCAGGTGCGGCCCAATTCGCCCACGCTGTCGATCGATTGCCAGCCCGGCGGGGAATCGATCGCGCGGACATGCTCGCGGTCGGTGGTGCGCGGCGGCGGGGCGAGCATCCGGGCGTGGCCATTGGGGTACATGGTGTTGAGATTGCGCGCAGGATCGACCAGCGGGGCGACCGTGTTGGGGTGGATGAAGGGCACATGATAGACCTCCATGTTGGCCTCCATCGCGACCTTCCAGTTGCATTTGAGATCGAAGCTGTGCCGCGCGGCGAGCTTGATCCGGTCGAAGGCGAACTCCTCCCACTCGCGCGCCAAGGGGCCGAACCAGTCGATGAGCGACATCGCCTCCATGTCGAAATTGACGTAGATGACCTTGCCGAACAGTTCGCAGCGCACGGGAAGCAGCCCCCGGCAGCTCATGTCGAAATCGGCCGGAAAATCGCGCCGCTCGGGCACGCCCACAAGGCTGCCGTCGGTCTTGTAGGTCCAGTTGTGATAGCCGCACATCAACCGGCTGGATTTGCCGCGATCCTGCGTCACCACCGGCGCGCCGCGGTGGCGACAGGTGTTGTGAAAGGCGCGCACCACGCCGTCCATGCCGTGGACGATCACGATCGGATCACCCGCGTTGTGCCAGCGCATGTAACAGCCCGGCTCGGGAATTTCGTCCATATGCCCGGCGAACAGCCAGCTCTTGCGGAACACGTGTTGCTGTTCGAGCGCGAAATATTCGGCGCTGGTGAAGCGCCCTGCCGGCATGTCGGGCAGCACGGGGAAGCCTTCGGGCGGCGCGGTGCGCGTGCCTTCCCACTCCATCAGCGCCTTCAGCTGCGCGATTTCGCCTGCGTCCATCATGATCGCCTCTCCCTTGGTTGGGAGAATACATCGCGCTGCGCCAACCGTGCCCTCGCGCTTTCGACAGTGGCACCCGTCCGCCCGCTCCTTAGGCTGCGCCCATAAACACAAGCTTTTGGGAGAGAGCAGATGGCGGGACGGGTAGCGGGCAAGGTTGCGCTCGTGACAGGCGGGGCGATGGGGCTGGGCAAGGCCGATTGCGAAGCACTGGCGCGCGAAGGGGCCAAAGTGATCGTCACCGACCGCGAAGTGGAACTCGCCCACAAGGTCGCAGCCGAAATCGGCGGCGATGCCATGGCCTTGGACGTCACCAGCGAAGAACAATGGATCGAAGTGATGCGCGCGGTCGAGGAACGCCACGGCGGGCTCGACATTCTCGTCAACAATGCGGGCAATGTGATCTTCGAAAGCATCGAGGATTGCAGCCTCGCACACTTCAAGCTGCACCTTGATATCCATGTGGTTGGCACCTTTCTGGGCTGCAAATATGCCGTGCCGCTGATGAAGCATCGCCACCTCAAGGTTGGCGGGGGCGGGTCTTCGA
>JAKFWB010000259.1 GCA_021732945.1 Porphyrobacter sp. | reverse complement strand
CGCTGGTGGTGGCGGTGGCCTTCCTTGTCCAATATCTCGCCGCCGGGTTCGACTGGTCGGATAGGCGGCGCAAGTTTGGCGAGCACACGCTGATCGCGTGTGGCGTGCTGGTGGCGATGGCGACCGGGCTGGGTTCGCTGGCGTTCGGCGCGAATTTCCTGACATCGACCTTCAGCTACTTCACTCTGCCGCTGATCGGCACATTCGAGCTGGCGAGCGCGATGCTGTTCGATACCGGCGTGTTCCTGACCGTGTTCGGCGCGGTGATGCTGGCGCTGGCGCAGTTGAGCCACATTGCGCAGCGCGCGGCCCGCGGGGCAGGGGAGCAATCCCCATGAGCTACGAATTCCTCATGGCGAGCGCGATTGGCGTGCTGGTGGCGGGCGGCATCTACCTCGCGCTGCGCGCCCGCACCTTTCAGGTGGTGCTGGGCCTCACGCTGATATCCTACGCCGTGAACCTGTTCCTGTTCGCGAGCGGCAGGCTGGTGGTGGGCAGTCCGCCGATCTGGGACAAGGCTGTCAGTGAATACACCGACCCGCTGCCGCAAGCGCTGGTGCTGACCGCGATTGTCATCACCTTTGGCATGACCGCGTTCGTGGTGATCCTTGCCCTGCGCAGCTTTCTTGAGACCGGCAGCGATCATGTCGACGGCGATACCGTGCCCTGCGATACGCAGGACGGGATGGCGGATGGAGACAGCCCGCCATGACGCTCGCTGATCATCTGCCGATCCTGCCGATTGCGATTCCCGCACTGGCCGCGCCCTGTGCGCTGCTGGTGATGCGGCGGCGGCGGGGGCTGGCGATCGGGATCGCCTTTGCCTCCTGTCTGGCGATGCTGGCGGCGGGTTTGGCGCTGATGGCGCTGGTGAGCGATGGCACGATCATCGCCTATGCGGTGGGCGAATGGCCTGCTCCGTTCGGCATTGTGCTGGTGGCAGACCGGCTGGCGGCGATGATGCTGGTGCTGGCGGCCACCTTGGCGCTGATCGCGCTGCTGCACGCGGTGCTGACCCGCGCGGATCGCAAGGGCTGGCATTTTCACCCGCTGTTCCAGTTTCAGCTGATGGGATTGAACGGCGCATTCCTGACCGGGGACCTGTTCAACCTGTTCGTATTCTTCGAAGTGCTGCTGATCGCCTCCTATGGCTTGATGCTCCACGGCCAAGGCCGGGCGCGGCTCAAAGCCGGGGTGCAATATGTGGTGGTGAACCTCGTCGGATCGTCGGTGTTCCTGATCGCGCTGGGGCTGCTCTATGCGCTGACCGGCACGCTCAATATGGCCGATATGGGCGCGCGGGTGGCCGCCGTTCCGCCCGAAGATCAGGGACTGCTGCGCATCGCGGCGTTACTGCTGGTGAGCGTGTTTGCGCTGAAGGCGGCGGTCGCCCCGCTGCACCTGTGGCTCGCGCGCACCTATGCAGTCTCGACCCCGGCGGTGGCGGCGCTGTTTGCGATTCTAACCAAGGTCGGGGTCTATTCGCTGATCCGGGTGGTGCCGCAGGTGTTTGGTGATGGCGCAGGCGCGGCGGCGTGGGTGCCTGCGCCCTATCTGCTCCCGGCGGCGATGGTGAGCGCCGTGATCGGCTTTGCTGGCGTGTTCGCCGCGCGCAGCATGGCGGAACAGGCCGCCTATGCCGTGATAGGCTCCACCGGCACGCTGCTGATCGCGGTCGCCGGGTGGACCCCTGACAGCCTTGGCGCTGCACTCTATTACCTCGCCCATTCCACCATCGCCGCCGCCGCGCTGTTTATTGTGGCCGATGCGGTCGCCCGGCGGCGCGGCAGTTTTGGCGATAGGGCCAGCCCCGGCCCGGACTTTGCCGATCGCAGCGGCGTGGGCCTGCTGTTCATGCTCGCCGCCATCGCTGCGACCGGACTGCCGCCGCTGTCGGGCTTTATCGGCAAGCTGCTGATCCTGAAATCGCTCACAGCATTGCCCGATTGGGGCTGGGCCTGGGGAGTGATCCTTGGCACCACCTTGATTGGCGTGATCGGCTTTGCGCGGGTGGGTAGCGCAGTGTTCTGGAAGCGCGCCGATGATGCCGGACTCCCGCCGCCTGCCGCTTCGCGTGTCGATCTCGCCGCGCCGATCATCGCACTGGCATTGCTCGCCGCGCTATCAGCCGGGGCGGGCTGGGCGAGTGCCTATGCCAACGCCGCCGCCGCGCAGGTGCTCGATCCTTCACTAAGCGCCCGCGCGGTGCTGACGGAGCCCCGGCCATGAACCGCCTGCTCCCGCATCCCGGCCTCAGTGTCCTTCTCGTCGCCATGTGGATGGTGATGGTCAATGATCTCACCTTCGGCACGCTGTTTCTGGGGCTGGTGTTCGGCATCGCCGTACCGCTGTTCACTGCGCCGTGGTGCCCTGGGCGGCCCAATGTGCGGTTTGTGCCGGGCGCCGCCTATGTCGGGCTGGTGGTGTGGGATATCATCATCGCCAATTTTCAGGTCGCCGCGATCATCCTGTTCAAGCCGACGCGCAATCTGCGCCCTGCCTGGCTCAACATTCCGCTCAATCTCACCACGCCAGAGGCGATCACGGTGCTGGCGGGCACAATCAGCCTCACCCCCGGCACGGTATCGGCGGATGTTTCGGCCTGCGGGAAATTTCTGCTGGTCCACGCGCTCCACGCGCCCGATCCGGCGAGCGAGATTGCCAAGGCCAAAGCGCGGTATGAAGCGCGGCTGCTGAGGATTTTCGCATGATCGAAACCGCACTCGCCATCGGCCTCGCCGCGCTCAGCCTCGCCCTGGCACTCAATCTGTGGCGCTTGTTCAAAGGGCCGGGGGTTGCTGATCGGATCCTCGCGCTTGATACAATGGTGATCAACGTGATTGGCCTGATTGTCCTCGCCGGGATTGCCAGCGGCAGCGGGACAACCTTCGAAGCCGCCTTGCTGCTCGCCATGGTCGGGTTTGTCGGCACGGTGGCCTATGCCAAGTTCCTGCTGCGCGGGGATATCGTCGAATGAGCGCGGGCGCGCCTTGGGCCGAAGCGCTGGTCAGCGCCCTGATCGTGCTCGGCGGGTCCTTCGCGCTGATCGGCAGCTGGGCATTGGTGCGCCTGCCATCGCTGATGGAACGGCTGCACGGCCCGACCAAGGCGAGCACGCTGGGATTGGGCGCGCTGCTGGTCGCATCCGTGGCCTATTTCCAGCTGATTGAGGGCAAGTGGACCACGCATGAATTGCTGGTATCGGTGTTCCTGTTCGTCACCGCGCCGATCAGCGCCAACCTGATCGCCAAGGTGCACCTCCACCGGCTGCGGCTGGGCGAGGCGAGCGAAGCGGTCGGCCCGGCAGGCACCCAGCCCCCGCCCGCCCCCGGCGTGGAATGGGCCACGCATCAGGCCCCGCATGAAGGATCGGCTGGCGATCTCCAAGGGGATTGATCGAAGCTGCCGTTTCGGTGCCTCGGCATTGTCTTCACGATTGTCGAAGCCCGGTGCAGGTCCCGAGGCCACGGGTCGGCAAAGCCCCACTGAGCACGTCTGCGAGCCCATATCGCCCAACGAAAACGGCGCGGGAGATTGCCCCCGCGCCGCCAATATTCGTACTTGAACGCGGGAATTAGAAGACCTCGAACAGCCCCGCTGCGCCCTGACCGCCGCCGATGCACATGGTAACGACCACATACTTGGCCCCGCGGCGCTTGCCTTCGATCAGCGCGTGGCCGGTGCAGCGCGCGCCGGTCATGCCATAAGGATGTCCGATCGAGATCGAGCCGCCGTTAACGTTGAGGATGTCGTTGTTGATGCCGAGCGTGTCACGGCAGTAGAGCACCTGCACCGCGAAGGCCTCGTTCAGCTCCCACAGGCCGATGTCGTCCATTGTCAGGCCGGTTTGTTTGAGCAGCTTGGGGATCGCGAAGACCGGGCCGATGCCCATCTCGTCAGGCTCGGTGCCCGCGACCGCCATGCCGACATAGCGGCCGAGCGGCTGGAGGCCCTTTTGTTCGGCCAGCTTGGCTTCCATCAGCACCGCAGCCGACGAACCATCCGACAGCTGCGAGGCATTGCCGGCAGTGATGTTCATTCCAGGACCCATCACGGGGTTCAGGCTCTGAAGGCCTTCCAGCGTGGTTTCAGGCCGGTTGCCTTCGTCCTTCGCGAGGGTGATTTCCTTCTGCGAGACTTCCTTCGTCTCCTTGTTCACCACATTCATGGTGGTGGTGACGGGGACGATTTCAGCATCGAACTTGCCCGCAACCTGCGCGGCGGCGGTGCGCATCTGTGATTGCAGGGCGTATTCGTCCTGCGCTTCGCGGCTGATGCCGTAACGCTTGGCCACCACTTCGGCGGTGCCGAGCATCGGCATGTAGACATCCTTGTGCATCGCGATCAGCGACCGATCAGGCGACACGCGCATTTCCGGGGTTTGGACAAGACTGATCGAATCCTGCCCGCCGCCGACGACGATATCCATATTGTCGACGATGATCTGCTTGGCGGCGGTCGCGATCGCCATCAGGCCGGATGAGCACTGGCGGTCAATGGTCTGGCCGGGAATGCTCACCGGGCAACCGGCGCGCAAGCTCACCTGGCGGCCGATGTTGCCCGCCTGGGTGCCCTGCGTGAGCACCGCGCCCCACACCACATCATCAATCGCGCCCGCTTCAATCCCGGCGCGTTCAATCGCGGGGGCAAGGCTGAGCGCGCCGAGCGTCGGGCCCGGGGTGGCATTGAACGCGCCCTTGTAAGCGCGGCCAATCGTGGTGCGGGCGGTGGAAACGATTACGGCTTCCGTGTCATGTTGGGGGTATCCTTTATTGAGATGGTGTGCGCCCCCGCGCAGGCGGGGGCCTCAGGAGGATGGTGCTACGCCGATGGAGGCCCCCGCCTGCGCGGGGGCGCACATCACGTTGGCATTCAGATCAAACGAAGTATTGCGTGATCCACTCACAGATTAGCGCAGGCTTGTCCTCGCCTTCGATCTCGATCGTGATTTCGCAGGTCTGCTGCCACTGGCCGGGGCGCTTTTCGACCATTTCAGTCAGCTTCCAGACGCCGCGGATGCGCTTTCCGGCGCGAACCGGAGCGATGAAGCGGGTCTTGTTGCCGCCGTAGTTCACGCCCATTTTCACGCCATCGATGCGCGGAGCGCCGCCCTGTGCGCCAAGATAGGGAATCATCGACAAGGTCAGGAAGCCGTGGGCGATGGTCCCGCCGAACGGGGTCATCTTGGCCATCTCTTCGTTGACGTGGATGAACTGGTGATCACCGGTCGCCTCAGCAAACTGGTTGATGCGTTCCTGGCTCATTTCGGCCCATTCGCTGGTGCCGATATTCTCGCCGACCTTGGCGGCCAATTCCTGGGGGGTCATCGGGTTCCTCCTCCTTGTTCGGCGCTGGCGGAATCCCGTGCCCGCCGCGTCCGTATCGGCAGGCTTCATGGCGCATGATCAGGGGGAGCGCAACGTTCTCTAACGTGCCGCTACGGCACCACGCAGCTTGGCGGTGATCGCATCCTTGCGGACGCTGCTGCGATCCAGTAGACCGCGCGCCGAATCGATCCGGCGGCAATAGCTGTGGAGACCGATTTGCAGGCCCGCCAGCATCAGCATCACCGGCTGATAGGCGATTCCCTGAAAGGTCGCGCCGACCAGATAGATGATCGCGCCCATCTGCAACGCGCTCGCCAATGGCGCAATCCAGCGGGTCGCCTCGTCCTGCGCACCGCGCCAGCGGCGCTGGATGCGCTCCATATGCCACAGACCCAGCAGGTGCAGCGCCAGCCACATGATCAACCCCGGCCACCCCTGTTCGCCCAGCATTTCGAAGAAGGATGAATGGTAAGCGCGACCTTCGTCGACCACTTGCCGATATTCGACGCTGGTGGTGTTCCCATCCACCTGCTTGACCGGAATGGTGTAGGTAAAGCGGTTGCCGAGATAGGCATCAAACCCGCCGCCCAGCGGCTTTTCGGCGACGTAGTCCAGGGTCCATTCCCACACCGCCACGCGGGTCGAGGCGCTCTCATCCCCGCCCGGTTCGGCAAGCGTGGCCATCCGGTCGTAATAACTCTGCGGCAGGAACGGCAGCGCAGCAAGACCCAGCAGACCCGCGCCCGCAATGAACAGGAACCGCCGTTTGGTATGGCGCAGCATCAACCCTGCCAACGCCGCGATGCACAGCAGGCCGGTGCGCGCTTCGGTGCCGATGGGCACCAGCAGGCAAGCAAAGGTCAGTGCCACTGCGAAACCCGTGACCAACCAGTGCGGGCGGAAGATCGTGCCATAGCGCACGAACCACCACAGCATCGGCACCAGCCCGATCGCGACCGTTGCCAGCGTCGAACTTTCATAGATGCCGCTGTTGTCGTTCACGAGGAATTTGAGGTTTTCATAGCCGCCGCCGCCCAGCACGGTTTTCATCCCCGTGCCGATCACGATTGTGGCGATCGACAGCAGCAGCACCAGCGCCAGCCCTTCGATTCGTGCGCGGGTTGTCAGCGTCACATGCATGAAGATCGCGAAGAGCAGCGCCTTCCACACCCAATCCCACTTGGTCTGCGCGTCGATCGGAAAATCGGCATTCCCGGTGGTCCATCCGCAATAGAGCAGCAAGGCCAGCATCAACCCCTGCCGTGGCGTAAAGCGCCCACCGGATTTGCGATCAAGCGCGACCCAGCCCCCAAATGCCGCCGCAAAGGCGATCAGCGAGACCGGCAGGCTGGCGATGATCGAGTAGCCGATCCGCTGGGGTGCCAGAATGTCGATATAGACATAGAGCAGCACCCACAGAAACGGGCGCCGCAGCCCGAGCACCAGCACGTAGGCAATGAAGGCGAGGAAGACCAGATCAAGCATCGGGGGGCGGATCGCTCTCGTCTACGCCATCGCCGCCGGTCTTTGATCGGCGGGCGGCGTTGCGCCCTGCGATGCTCACCGCCTTGCGGTTGTCGGCGGTTTCGGATGTGATGGCGGCGATCAGCGGATCATCATCCAGCCCTTCGCGCATCACCAGCCGCAGCAGCGCAATGGCCAGCAGACCATGGCCAAGGGCAAGGGCGAAGTAATCGATCATCGGTCAAGGGCTCCGGGCCGCGTGCAAGGCGGTGGTCTTAGCGTGATGCAGTTGACGCGGCGTTAAGCACGCCTGCGATATGCACCCCCGCATGACCCGCGTGCTCCATGTCCTTGATCATTCGCTGCCGCTCCACAGCGGCTACACTTTCCGCACCCGCGCAATCCTGAAGGCGCAGGAAGGGTTGGGGCTGGAGGTGCGCGGCATCACCTCGCAGCGCCACAATTGCGAAATGGCGCTGAACGGCTCGCCCGAGGTAGCCGATGGCCTGACCTTCCACCGCACCCCCGGCACGCCCGAGGGCCCGGCGGTGTGGCGAGAATTGGGAGAGATCACCGCGCTCGCCAGCGCGATCCGCCAGCTGGCCCAGGAATGGCGGCCGGATATCATCCACGCCCATTCGCCTGCCCTGTGCGGGGCCGCAGCCCAGCGCGCGGCACGGGCCATTGGCGTGCCCTTCGTCTATGAAATCCGCGCCTTCTGGGAAGATGCGGCGGTCGGCAATCTGACCGGCACCGAAGGCAGCGTGAAATACCGCCTCACCCGCGCGCTGGAAACACGCGTCGCCAGCTGCGCGGATGCCTTGTTCACTATCTGCGATGGGTTGAAGGACGATCTGGCGCAGCGCGGTATCGCCCCGGACACAATCGGGGTGATGCGCAACGGGGTGGATCTTGACCTGTTCGGCGAGCCGGTGGCGCGTGACGAGGACCTCGCACGATCGCTCGGCATAGCACCGGGCGCGCCTGTCATCGGCTATATCGGCAGCTTCTATGCCTATGAGGGCGTCGATGATCTGATCGCAGCCATGCCCTTGCTGCGCCAGTCGCACCCTCAGGCGCGGCTGCTGCTGGTGGGCGCGGGGCCGATGGACGAAAGCTGGCGCGCGGCGGCCGCGGCTCTGCCCGATCCTGATGCGGTGATCTTCACCGGGCGGGTCCCGCACAATGAGGTCGAACGCTATTACTCGCTGGTCGATGTGCTCGCCTATCCGCGCAAGGCCCAGCGCCTGACCGATCTGGTCACCCCGCTGAAGCCATTGGAGGCGATGGCGCAGCAGCGGCTTGTCGCCGCCTCAAGCGTGGGCGGGCATCGTGAGCTGATCACCGATGGCAACACCGGCACGCTGTTTGCGCCTGATGATCCAGCCGCCTGCGCCGCCGCGCTCGCTCGGCTGCTCGACAACCGCGAGGGCTGGGATGCGATGCGCAGCCGCGCCGCAGCCCATGTCCGCGCCCGGCATGACTGGGCAACCAATGCCCGCGATTATCTTTCTGTTTACCATCTTTTGTTAGCCCGGTCTGACAGCAGCAGTGCGCGGGGCGCGCATCATGTTGCAGCAACAGCGGGATAGAACGCCAATGACCATCAGGCAGCAGCTTCGGGCAGAGCAAGGTGAGCGCCGTAAACTCCCGGCGCGCGCGCGGCGGAGGCTGTCAGCCCATCCGGCCTTTGCGCCGCTGCTGGGCCTGTGGGGCGGGGCGTTGGCCGGAATGTCCGTGATGGTTCTGCCCGCCAACCTGATCGCACAGGCGGTTCAAGGATCTGGCGCTATGGTGCTGGGCGGGCTGGCCCAACCGATTCTGGCCGGGCTGTCGGCGGTGCTGCTGGGCGGCACGATGTATCTGCTGGCTGGCGGGTGGAAGCGCGAATCGGGCCGCAATGCTGATGCCCCCTCGCTGGTGGCCACCGCGTCGCGCCACGTGCGCGCCATCGATCCGCAGCGCGAATTGGGCAGTGCCAGCTTTGATGACCCCGTGGTCGCCATGCCTTTTGGCGCACAACCCTCCCCGCCCGCCGAAGCACCGGCTGTGGCCGAACCGGACATGCCCGCGCCGCGCGCGCTCGATCTGGCGGAATTCGCCACCTTGCCCGGCCGCAATGCCGTGTGGGTCGAAGAGGAGCGCGCAGATGCGCCGCTGCCGGAAGCGGTGGTTGAAGATAGCGTCCTCATCGCACCGGACGAAACCCCAGCCGAACCGCTGGTCATGACTCCGCGCCCGGCACGGATCGGCGTGGCGCCGCCGCCGCGCGTGCACCCCAATGCCGCCGCCCTCGCCCGGCTGCGCGCCACGCCGACGCAGGAACTCAGCCTGGCCGAGATGGTCGAACGCTTTGCCGGTGCCTTGCAGGAACACCGCGACACCGCGCCCGCCAAGACCTTGGATGGCCGCGATGTCGCCGCGCGCGAAGCGGCTTTGGCAGAAGCGCTGAAAGCCCTCGCCTCGCTCAGCGGCACGTCAGCACCAGCCCCGCAGGACAACGCCCTGCATGACGCGCTCAGCCAGTTGCAGGCGATGCGCGGGGCAGCCTGACGGGCGCGACCGGCGCAAAAGCTGCAACCAACCTGCCCGGTTGGTGTATGTCACGCAATCTAACGATAGTTTGAATAGGTCTGCGGGAAATATTCCTTCGCGTGCAACCCTTGCCAAATCCGTATCCTGTCGGCATGAGGGGGCCGAATCCCGGATAAGGCAGGCCGCCTGCGGCATCGCTTGTCCGGAATAATAGTCGGCATTCGCCCGTTCAGCCCGCAAGGGTGCCCGCGCGCTTGCAGGCATCTGAC
>JAKFWB010000410.1 GCA_021732945.1 Porphyrobacter sp. | reverse complement strand
ATCACCCCGATATCGCCGCGATCAGCTTCGTCTGATCTTCCGATATTGCTCAATATATCTACAGCCGCGGCAGCGCGAACAACAAGCGCGTGCAGGCGTTTGGCGGGGCGAAGAACCACGGGATCGTGATGCCCGATGCCGACCTTGATCAGGTCGTTACCGACCTCACCGGCGCGGCGTTTGGTTCAGCGGGGGAGCGTTGCATGGCATTGCCCGTGGTCGTGCCGGTGGGCGAGGAGACGGCCGAGCGGCTGAAGGCCAAGCTGCTTCCCGCGATTGCTGCTTTGCGCATCGGTGTCTCCAACGATCCCGACGCGCATTACGGCCCGGTTGTGACACCCGAACACAAGGCGCGGATCGAACAGTGGATCACCACTGCCGAAGAAGAAGGCGCCGAAATCGTCGTCGACGGGCGCGGGTTCACCCTTCAGGGGCACGAGAAGGGCTTCTTCGTCGGCCCGACCCTGATCGACCATGTGACCCCGAAGATGAAGTCCTATCAGGAGGAAATCTTCGGCCCCGTCCTGCAAATCGTGCGCGCAGCGGATTTTGAGGAAGCGGTGCGCCTGCCGTCCGAACACCAATATGGCAACGGCGTCGCGATCTTCACCCGCAACGGACACGCCGCGCGCGAGTTCGCCGCGCGGGTGAATGTCGGGATGGTGGGCATCAACGTGCCGATCCCGGTGCCGGTCGCCTACCACTCGTTCGGCGGATGGAAGCGGTCAGGCTTTGGCGACATCGATCAATATGGCACCGAGGGCCTGCGGTTCTGGACCAAGAACAAGAAAATCACCCAGCGCTGGCCCGATGGCGGCGGGGACGGCAGCAACGCCTTCGTCATTCCGATCATGGGATAACGAGTATGACCAAGCTCTATCCCGACGCCGGCAGTGCGCTCGCCGACGTTCTGCGCGACGACATGATGATCGCCGCGGGAGGCTTCGGCCTGTGCGGCCTGCCCGAGCGGCTGCTGGATGCGATCCGCGATTCGGGAGTGAAGAACCTCACCTTCGCCAGCAACAATGCCGGGATCGACAATGAAGGCATCGGCAAGCTGCTCCGCACACGGCAGGTGCGCAAGATGATCAGCTCTTATGTCGGCGAGAACAAGGAGTTCGAGCGGCAATATCTCGCAGGCGAGCTCGAGGTCGAGTTCTGTCCCCAGGGCACGCTCGCCGAACGGATGCGGGCAGGGGGCGCGGGTATTCCCGGCTTCTACACCCGCACCGGCGTCGGCACCGAAGTGGCCAAGGGTAAGGAGCACAAGGACTTCCCGAACCGCGAGGGGGTGATGCAGACCTATATCCTCGAACACGGGATCTTCGCCGATCTCGCCATCGTCAAGGCTTGGAAGGCGGACGAGACCGGCAACCTCGTGTTCGGCAAGACCGCTCGCAACTTCAACCTGCCGGCCGCGACCTGCGGCAAGATCTGCGTCGCCGAAGTCGAGGAAGTGGTGCCGGCCGGTAGGCTCGATCCTGACCAGATCCACCTTGCGGGCGTGTTCGTGAACCGCATTGTCCTAGGTGCGCCATACGACAAGAAGATCGAGTTCCGGACCGTGCGGGAAAGGGAGACGGTGTGATGTCAGAAAGCCTTGGCTGGACCCGCGACGAAATGGCCGCCCGCGCCGCGCGCGAGCTGAAGGACGGTTATTACGTCAATCTCGGCATCGGCATCCCGACGCTGGTGGCGAACCACATTCCCGAAGGGATGCTGGTGACGCTCCAGAGCGAGAACGGGATGCTCGGCATCGGCCCGTTCCCCTATGACGATGAGGTCGATCCCGATCTCATCAACGCGGGCAAGCAGACGATCAGCGAACTGCCGCACTCGGCCTATTTCGACAGCGCGACCAGCTTCGCGATGATCCGCGGCGGGCATATCGACCTTACCGTGCTGGGCGCGATGGAGGTGGCCGAGAACGGCGACATCGCCAACTGGATGATCCCGGGCAAGATGATCAAGGGCATGGGCGGGGCGATGGATCTGGTCGCAGGCGTCAAGCAGATCATCGTGGTGATGGATCACACCGCCAAGGACGGCGCGCCCAAGTTCATCCCCCGATGCACCCTGCCGCTGACCGGGGCGGGCGTGGTGGACATGGTGATCACCAATCTCGGCGTTTTCCGGCGGCCCGATCATGCCTCGCCCTTCCGCCTGATCGAGATGGCACCGGGCGTGGATTCAGACGAGATAGCCACGAAGACGACTGCGAAATACCTACCATGACCGGACAATTCCAGATCACCGACGATCAGCTCGCGATCCGCGAGGTCGCCCAGCGATTCACCGCCGACCAGATCACGCCCCACGCCGCCGAATGGGACGAGAAGCACATCTTCCCGCGCGAGACGATCCAGCGCAGCGCCGAACTGGGCTTCGGCGCGATCTATGTGTCCGAGGCCTCGGGCGGGATCGGGCTCGGGCGGCTGGAAGCGGCGCTGATCATGGAGGCGATGGCCTATGGCTGCCCCTCGACCAGCGCCTTCATCTCGATCCACAATATGGCCGCGTGGATGATCGACCGTTTTGGCGGGGATGCGGTGAAGGCAAAATACCTGCCGCAGCTGATCACGATGGAGCACATTGCCAGCTATTGCCTGACCGAACCTTCCAGCGGGTCGGACGCCAGTGCGCTACGCACCAGCGCGCGGCGGGATGGCGATCATTACATCCTCAACGGCACAAAGCAGTTTATTTCGGGCGCGGGCGCGAACGAGATTTACGTGGTGATGGTGCGCACCGGCGAGGACGGGCCGAAGGGCATTTCCTGTGTGGTGATCGACAAGGACATGCCCGGCGTCAGCTTCGGCGCGCAGGAGAAGAAGCTCGGCTGGCACTCGCAGCCGACCGCTCAGCTGATTCTCGAGGATGTGCGCGTGCCGGTGGAGAACCTCGTTGGCGGCGAAGGCGAAGGCTTCCGCATCGCGATGATGGGGCTGGATGGCGGGCGGCTGAATATCGGCGCCTGCTCGCTCGGCGGTGCGCAAAGGTGCCTCGACGAGGCGATCAAGTACACCAAGGAACGCACCCAGTTCGGCCAGCCTGTGGCCGAGTTCCAGAACACCCAGTTCATGCTCGCCGACATGGCGACCGACTTGGAGGCGGCGCGCGCGCTGCTCTATCTCGCGGCGGCCAAGGTGACTGACAACGCGCCCGACAAGACGCGGTTTTCGGCAATGGCCAAGCGGCTGGCGACCGACAATGGATCATCCGTGGTCGACCGCGCGCTGCAATTGTTCGGTGGCTATGGCTATTTGCAGGATTACCCGATCGAACGCTTCTGGCGCGATCTACGGGTGCATTCGATCCTCGAAGGCACCAACCAGATCATGCGCATGGTCGTGGGCCGGGACCTCTTGCGCCAGTGAACGGAGAAAGCCCGATTTGTTCCAAATGTGATGGGAAAGTGACATGAAGATTGCATTTATTGGCTTGGGCAACATGGGCGGCGGGATGGCCCTCAATCTGGTGAAGGCGGGACATGAGGTGCGTGCTTTCGACCTCAGTGAAGCCGCACTAGCCGCAGCGCGCGAAACGGGGTGCGATACCTTTGGCACTGCCAGGGAAGCTTCTCATGGCGCGGAAGCAGTCGTCTCGATGCTACCGAGCGGTGCAATCGTGAAGCAAGTCTACGGCGAGGATGTGATTGGGCATGCTCCCGAAGGTGCGATCCTGCTCGATTGCTCGACCATTGACGTCGCGACTGCTCGAGAGCTGGCCGCAATGGCCGAAGCGCGAAGGTACCCAATGGTCGATGCCCCAGTCTCGGGCGGCATTGCGGCGGCCTCGAGCGGGACGCTCACCTTCATGGTCGGGGGCGCTGAAGAGGCCTTCGCGCGCGCTCAGCCGATCCTCGCTGCTATGGGCAAGGCTGTAATCCATGCAGGAGGCTCAGGCTCCGGTCAGGCCGCCAAGATCTGCAACAATATGTTGCTCGCAATTCATATGGTCGGGACCTGCGAGGCCTTTGCCATGGCGTGCAAGCTCGGGCTCGACGGGCAGACCTTCTTCGACATCTCGAGCGTTTCGTCGGGTCAATGTTGGTCGATGACGAGCTATTGCCCCGTTCCTCATGTTGGCCCTGCCTCGCCGGCAGACAATGAATACCAGGGAGGTTTTGCCACCTCGCTCATGCTCAAGGATCTCCGGCTCGCCCAAACAGCAGCATCGGAGGCGGGTGCGACTGTAAAATTGGGGGACGTGGCGGCTATGATGTTTAATGATCACTGCGTCGCGGGCAACGGCAACCTTGATTTCTCGTCAATTATACAAACGATGCGTGACCTGTCGTGCAATTCTAAATGCGAGAGCATCACAACCGTCAACTAAGGACTTACTGGTGGGTGAGCGGTTGCAGCTCTTTCGAAGCAAAGACTAATCAAGGCGCGGGAGACAAATGTCATGACATCATTGACCGCTCCGCGTGCCGACGTGGTCATCGTCGGCACAGGTCACGGCGGCGCGCAGGCGGCGATCGCCCTGCGCCAGCAGGGGCACGAGGGCTCGATCCTGATGATCGGGCGCGATCACGCGCCGCCCTATGAACGCCCGCCGCTGTCGAAGGAATATCTCGCCGGGGACAAGGGCTTCGAGCGGATCATGATCCGGCCCGAGAAGTTCTGGGCCGAGAAAGGCATCGATCTCAAGCTCGGCGCGGCGGTGACCGCGATCGGCCCCGCGCGGCATACCCTTGCCCTGAGCGACGGCAGCAGCGTTACCTATCGCAAGCTGATCTGGTCAGGCGGGGGCGATCCGCGCCGCCTGCCGGTGCCGGGCGCGGTGCTTCCGCAGGTGTTCTATGTCCGCGACAAGTCCGATGCCGATGCGATGATGGCGGCGCTGGAAGGCGGTGCCAAGCGCGCGGTGGTGATCGGCGGCGGCTATATCGGGCTGGAAGCGGCCGCCGTGCTGCGTAAGCTCGGCTGCGAGGTCACACTGGTCGAGATGCTGCCGCGCCTGCTGGCGCGTGTGGCGGGTGAGGAATTGTCCGACTTCTACGCTGCCGAACACCGCCGTCAGGGCGTGGATGTGCGGCTGGAAACCGGCGTGCGTGCCATGCTGGGCGAGGATGCAGGGCGGGTGACCGGTGTGCTGCTCGACAATGGCGAAGAGATCGCCTGCGACATGGTGATCGTCGGCATCGGAGTGGTGCCAGCGGTTGCGCCGCTGATCGCGGCGGGTGCGGCCGGATCGAACGGCGTCGATGTCGATTTCTGCTGCCGCACGACGCTAGATGATGTCTACGCCATCGGCGACTGCGCTG
Source organism: Porphyrobacter sp. (assembly GCA_021732945.1). Lineage (GTDB taxonomy): Bacteria > Pseudomonadota > Alphaproteobacteria > Sphingomonadales > Sphingomonadaceae > Erythrobacter. The sequence goes on along the minus strand of JAKFWB010000410.1, from coordinate 4,357 downwards.
CCCACACCAACCCTTATGCCGACAATGCCGTGATCCGTCTCGAATCGGTGCAGAACGCGCATGACATGGCCAACACCGTCGCCAAGGCGATCATGGGCGAGAAGGAGCCCTATCACGCCCTGCCGTGGTTCTGGTCGAACCAGTATGACCTGAAGCTCCAGACCGCCGGGCTGAGCCTCGGCTTCGATAAGACCGTGCTGCGCGGCGATCCGGCGACGCGAAAGTTCACCGTAGTCTACCTCAAGGCCGGAAAGCCGATCGCATTCGACTGTGTGGGAACGATGAAGGACTATGTGCAGGCAAGGAAGCTGCTCGAAGGCGGCTGCGGCAAGATCGACCCAGCGCTGCTGGCCGACACGGAAGTGGCGCTCAAGGATATGGATGAGGATTATGGTAGCACGGCCACTTGAACGTCCTAGATGCTGTTCTGTTCTTTGACCAGTTTGTCGATCAATTCGTTGAGTTTGCGTCGAGCCGACTTCAGCTCTTCCAGCTGGATCCAAGCGAGCGGATAGGCTGAGTGGACGTGATCGCTGTAGATCCTAATACTGATTTGCAGTTCGGTTCCGCCTTCAGTTTGATGCAAAATAACACTAACCGTGACCCCCCTGCTTTCCTCCAGTTGACATTCGAGCCGGGCGGTTGTTGCACTGCACGAAGACAATAATCGTGTCGTCGAGCTTTCCACTCGCTTTGAGTTCGTCGAGGATGCGTCCGAACTGGTAATCCTGAAAGGCCAACTGGGCGGCAAAAACCTCCATGTAGCGGGCATAGAGCCGTTGCCGATCCGGAGACAGGCTTTCCCACGCGGGAATTACATCGGGATGCGGCGATAGCAGTGTTCATGCGGGAATGATCCCGCGTGCCAACCGTCGGCGTTAGGTCTGTTCGCGGACAGCATCCCACCCCTGGCCGAACTGTCCGGTAAATCTGGCGATCCAGTCTGCAGGTGCCTGCCGCGGCGCATGAGCAGAACCGATTGCATAGTAGAGGAAGAATGATTTGTCGGGATGGTCTCCATCGAGCTGGAGCAGCCAATCGATGGCGTGATCGGCAAGGTCAAGATCGAGAATATGGTCCGAGTCAGTATCATCTAGCACGAGCCGGCTGGTGCCGTGGAACAGCGTGGGGCGGAACTGGTCGGTCTCCGATCCGATGAAGCCGTAGAATTCATCGAAGCCCTTGTTGGTCAGCCAATATGCATACGGGCCGGATTCGTGGGAATCCTCACTGGGGACGTTGTGATCCTTGCCTATTCAGGCAGCGGCAAAACCATTGCCTTGCAGGAATCGGCCTCTGGTGGAATAATTTCGTCATGACCGGGGATGCCCATGGCAACATCGATCAGCGCGCCGGTGCCACCGCATGTTGGTTTCGCCCCGGCAACCGTGCCGCGCGGGTGGGTGAATACATGGCCGTAGTGTGAAAGTTCTTATAGATAGTGCCGCGCTGCGTCAGCCGGTCCAAGTTGGGTGTGGGCAGCGGGCCGCCAAAGGTGCTGGCTGCACCGAAGCCACATCGTCGATCAGCACCAGCAACACATTGGGCCCATCCGCCGGTGCCTGCACAAGCGGAGGCCAATAGGGCACGGCATCGTCGAGCGCAGGTGCAATAGTGCACTGGTACTGGCATTCCGGCGTGGGACCGGGCAGGATCGTGAGATCGAAATCCTGCCCGGTCAACGGCGCAGCGCCCAGCAGAATGGCGAGCCCGAGCAGAAACCCAGTGCGCCATCCCCTGGGTTTGATAATCGGTCCGCTCCCCCTCATCACTACCGGTAGCCTTTTGCCCGGCCTGCATAGGCCTTCAGTCGACATCCCACAACACATGCAGGGCATCTGGGCCGCGCATGTTGAGGCCGCGAATCTCGGGCTTGGGATAGTCCGGATCAAAGCGAAGGTTGGGCAGTTCGAGGATCTCTTCCAGCGCAACTTCCATTTCCGTCAGCGCCATGTGCATACCCATGCACATGTGCGGACCGAAGCCGAAACTGAGCAGCGGGCGCATCGGGCGCTTGAGCCACAGGCGATCGGGATCTTCGTAAACTTCGGGATCGCGATTGGCCGAGGCAATGGAACACAGCACGGCAGTGCCCTTTGGAATGGTCATGCCGCCCACTTCCATGTCGCGCCCGGCGATGCGGGCAACAGCACCGGCGGTCGGATCGCGCCGCATGGTTTCCATCACCGCCTTGGGCACCAGGCTGCGATCCTGACGAACCACGTCCACCACTTCTGGATTTTCCAGCAATTGTACCATCATGTTGGCAAAACTGCGTGTGGTCGTTTCACCTGCCGCCAGCAATAACATGCGAATAAAACTGGCGATGTCTTCATCGCTGAACTTCTCGCCTTCGTGCTCGGTAGTCATCATGTAGCCGAGGATGTCGTTGCGCATTTCCCCGCGCTCACGATACTGCTGCACGATCGGCATCAGCGTTTCGTACATGGACTGGCCCGCCACCATCGATTGTGGGATCGTGATCTTGGCCACTTCGGGGTCGGTCTGCGGCGCGGCAACGACCTGGATTGCCCAGCTTGCCAGATTGCCCAGCAGATCCTCGTTATGCGGGAACCCAAAATAGGCGTACATCGCCCGAATGGGGAAGGGCAGGGCGAATTCGCGCAGCAGGTCAGCCTTGCCATTTGGGCGCAGCTGATTGACAAATTCGTTCACCACCACCGGACGGATCAGCGTGTCCATCAGCTTGCGGATCTGGCTGCGCATGAAGGGCTTTTGCAGCGTCTTGCGATATTTCGTGTGCTGTTCACCATCCATTGCGGTCAGCAGCATGTTGTCCACCGCTGCGCCAAACCCGTCACCCACGATGTGGCTGAGCCAGTCTTGCGGATTCATCAACACAGAGTGGATATCGTTGTAACGATACAAGGTCACAACGGGGCGGCCCGTCATCATGTAGTCGGCCATGCTGGGAATGCTGTTTTCCTGCAGCAAGTCCCCATGGGCGACGGGACACTTCGCCCGCCTCTCCTCGAACATGGGATACGGGTTGGCCGGAGCAGCTCCGGCATAGCCATTTGTTACAAGGGAATAATCCTTGACCATCTGGTCGAGCATGGCGTCATATTTGGCAGTCATTTCGCTTCCCAATCCGCTCTCCCCTTGCAGGGATGAGCTTTCTCCGTTTCCTGATCCCGGATACCGCCATCGGGAGGTGGATGTCCAAAGGTCGGATTTGACTTTGGTAAAGCCATGCGCCGACCTACCAGCACCTATCGCAGGAAAGGGGCCGGACGGGTCAGCCGGCGGTGATTCCGCTGTCGGCCGTATAGCACGCACCGTGCACCGAACGGGCGCGGTCCGATGCCAGGAACAGCAGCGGCTCGACGATGTCTTCGGGCTGGGACGGCGGGCGCAGCCCGATGTAGCGCGCGATGAGGGATTGATCGGCATCGGCGGGGAATTCCAGAGTCTGAACCATTTCTGTCAGCATACCGCCAGGGGCCAGCGCGTTGATCCGCACCGGATGGTGCATGTATTCCATGGCCAGCGATTTTGTCAGGCTCAGCAGCGCGGATTTGGTCGCGGCATAGGGGGCGGTGTAGGCTTGTCCGAGGAAGGATGCTGTCGAGACGACGTTCACGACATTGCCCTTGCTTTCAATCAGATGCGGCATGGCCGCCTGCATCATGAAAAACGCGCCGCTGACATTGGCGGAAAACAGCCTGTTCCAGTCTTCCTGCGTGACGTGTTCCAATGCGTGAAACCGCAGGATGCCGGCCACATTGCATAGCACATCGAGGCGCCCGAATGCATCCAGGGCGGCGGCCACGGCTGCCTTGCAATTGGCCGGATCGCCCAGATCACCCGCGGCGATAAGGCAATCTCCGCCTGCATCTTTTATCGTGGCAGCGGTTTCTTCAAGACCTTGCTGGTTGAGGTCTATCAGGCACAGTTTTCCGCCTTCCTTCGCAAAACGGATACTCGCCGCGCGGCCCAGACCGGATGCAGCGCCGGTGACTGCGATTGCCTTGCCGGCAAATTCGCCAGTGCTCATGCATCTTCTCCGGCTTCATGGCGGACCGCAGGCGTGATGGCTTCGTAAAGATTGGCCGCCATATCCTCCATCGAGAACGCCTCGCTCATGTTCATTTCGCCGCTTTCGACCAGTTTGGTTAGCTGAGCTATCGCGCTTTCGGGATCATCGGTGTCCAGCGTGTAGATCGCCATATAACGCTGCACCGGAGCGCCGTTGGCTGCCGGATCCATGAGGCGGAACCGCTGTGCCGAGACAAATCCCGGAACCGCCACAACATCAGCAAGATGCCGGTTGGTGTACCAGTCGTTGTATTCATCATCGCGGCCAACAACGGGATTGCTCAGCACAGTATAGGCA
>JAKFWB010000412.1 GCA_021732945.1 Porphyrobacter sp. | reverse complement strand
TCACCGCTCGGTTGGCAGCATATCAATCTCACCGGCGATTACCTCTGGACCGATCCCGATGCGCCATCCACCGCGCTCAGACCGCTTCGCCAGATGCGCGCCGTCGAAGGCACGGCAAAACCTTAGACCCCATGACTGCCAGAGCCTCGGAGGCTCGAATCTGAGATGCTGATGATGGATTTGTCAGCAGCGGAGACGAGTCATGACGGAGACGGTGAAATACGTTGGTCTGGACGTTCATAAGGAAACCATTGCGGTCGCGGTTGCCGATGGGGAACGCGGAGGCGAGGTGCGTTTCGTCGGCACGGTCGCCAACGAGGACGATGCGATCAGGAAGCTGGTCAAGCGGCTGACTGGACCGGGCGTGACGTTGAACGTCTGCTACGAAGCTGGTCCCTGCGGGTATGGCTTGCATCGGCTGCTGACGAAGCTGGGACAGAATTGCATCGTCATCGCCCCCTCGATGATGCCGCGGCGCCCTGGTGACCATGTAAAGACGGACCGGCGTGACGCGATGACCCTGGCGCGGCTGCTACGCGCTGGCGAACTCACCGCAATCTGGATACCGGACGAAGCGCACGAGGCGGTACGCGATCTCATCCGCGCGCGACGCAGCGCGCAAGATGATGCCATCGGAGCCAAGCAGACAGTGCGCAGCTTCCTGTTGCGTCATGATCGTCGTTTCGGCGGCAAGGCGGCCTGGACGAAAATGTACTGGCGGTGGTTGTCCGAGCAGCGGTTCGATTTTCCCCACCAACAGCTGGCATTCGAGGAAATGCAGAAGCGGGTGCTGGAGGCGCAGGCACGGGTTGGGCGCTTAGAAGCGGCGCTGACTGAAGCGGTGGACGCATGGTGTTTTGCGCCGCTGGTCCGCAATCTACAGGTCCTGCGCGGTATCAGGCTGGTCAGCGCTGCGACGCTGGTCGCTGAAGTAGGCGATCTCACCCGCTTCGACAATCCCAAGCAACTGATGGCGTATGTCGGCTTGGTGCCGTCCGAGCACTCCAGCGGCGCTCGGACCAAACGGGGCCGGATCACCCGCGCGGGCAACGCGCAGGCACGAACCATGCTGATTGAGGCGGGCTGGTCGTATCGACTGCCCGCTCGCGAGGAACGACGCTACCGTGAGCGGGTCATCGACTTGTCCGAGGACATCCAGGCGATCGGGTGGAAAGCGCAGGTTCGCCTGTGCCAGCGCTACCGTCGCCTGGCGGCCACGGGCAAGCCTCAGCCCAAGGTGACCACCGCGATCGCGCGTGAACTGGTCGGCTATGCCTGGGACATCGCCCGTCGGGTGTCGCCGGCGATAGCCGGCTGATCCACCCACGACATTAACGAGAGGAGGCGCCAGCGCACCAACTGCATAGCCTTGGCCGGCGTGCCGCGGGCACCCGACTGTGATGGGCAATCCACGGTGTACGGTGGGGCAGGTTCGTCCGACGCCCGAACTTAGACGGAGGATAGGCCCAGCGACGGATACGGGTAGTGCGGTAATCAACCCGCGGATGAGAGCATGATCAATCGTCGTCGATCAGGCGCCCGCGGCACACCCGCCAAGGTCAATGCGACCGCTGGTCTCGAGGCCAGCGAAGGAGTAAACTCGGCCAGCGTCTCGGATGGCAGTCATGAGAGCGTATATCTGGGTCCGTTCTGTGTACCGACCCCAACGGGGCCGCGCTAAGCCCCGAGGACATTTCCGAAGGGATCAGGAGCCTTTGCCAGTGCATTCCCCCATGCTGCATCACGCGGCCCGCGCGGTCGTTAACCCGGCGGATCACCTGCTGTTGCAGGACATTGATGGTGCGCCGAACCTCGTCGCGCTGTTTCTGAAACGCGCGGACGAGAAAGGTGATGCGCCTTTCCTTGGCCACAAAACCAGCGGGGAATGGGTGACGCAAAGCTGGCGCTCGGCCGCCGAGCATCTCTGCCTGCTCGCCGAAGCCTTGCGCGCCATGGGATTGCAGGATGGCGACCGGGTCGCGCTGGTCAGCGAAAACCGCCCCGAATGGTGCATCGCCGACCTTGCGATCATGGCGGCGGGGTGCATCACCGTGCCGACCTACACCACCAACACCCGCCGCGATCACGCGCATATCCTCGACAATTCGGGGGCGCGCGCGGTGATTGTTTCGAACGAGAAACTGCTCACACCGGTGGTCGGCGCGATTGGACAGACGGGTCTGGTCGAGCACGTGATCGAACTCGACAAAGCAAAGCCCCGGCAGGCAGGCAGCTTTGCCTATCACGATTGGGCCGCGCTGATCACCGGCGATGCGGCTGCCGCGCGCGCGGCAGTGGATGCGCGTATCGCCGGGATTACCCGCGATGACACTGCCTGTCTGATCTACACCAGCGGCACCGGCGGCGCGCCGCGCGGCGTGATGCAGCACCACGGGATGATCCTTTGCAATGCCGCCGGTGCGGCGGAGGTGCTGATCAATGATTTCGGCCTCGGCACCGAACGCTTCCTCTCGTTCCTGCCGCTGTCCCACGCCTATGAGCACACCGGCGGGCAATATCTGCCCATCGGGGTGGGCGCGGAAATCTTCTATTCCGAAGGGCTGGAAAAGCTCGCGAGCAATATCGAGGAGACCCGCCCGACCTTCATGGTCGTGGTCCCGCGCCTGTTCGAAGTGCTGCGCACCCGCATCATGAAGCAGGTCGAAAAGCAGGGTAAAGTTGCCAATTTTATGATGGATAGCGCGCTCAAGATCACCGAGAAATCGCGCGGTGGCAAGAAGCGCCTGCGAGATCGGCCCTTGGATTTCATCGTCGAAAAGGCGCTTCGCCCCAAGATCCGCGCCAAGTTCGGCGGGCGGATCAAGGCGATGGTTTCGGGCGGCGCGCCGCTCAATCCCGAAGTCGGCAATTTCTTCGACGCGATGGGCCTCACCATGCTGCAAGGCTACGGCCAGACCGAGGCCGGCCCGGTGATCAGCTGCAATCGCCCCAAGGTCGGGCTGAAGATGGACACCGTTGGCCCGCCCCTGCGCGGCGTCGAGGTGCGGATTGCCGAGGATGGCGAGATTCTGGTGCGCGGCGAGCTGGTGATGCACGGCTATTGGCGCAACGATGTCGAAACCGCGCGCACACTTCAGGATGGCTGGCTGCACACCGGCGACATCGGGCATATCGACAACAAGGGCCGGATCGTCATTACCGACCGCAAGAAGGACATGATCGTCAACGACAAGGGCGACAATATCGCCCCGCAGAAGGTCGAAGGGATGCTGACGCTCCAGCCCGAAATCGCGCAGGCGATGGTGAGCGGGGACAAGCGGCCCTATGTGGTCGGCCTGATCGTGCCCGATGCCGAATGGGCGCTGGAATGGGCGCGCGAAAACGGCGAGAAGTTCGATCTGAAGGCCTTGCAGGAACTGCCTGCCTTCAAGAACGCGGTGCGCGCTGCGGTCGACCGCACCAACGCCGATCTGTCCGTGATCGAGAAGGTGCGGCAGTTCGCTTTTGCGGATGAGGCGTTTTCAATCGAGAACGAAGAAATGACGCCAAGCATGAAGATCCGCCGCCACAAGATCCGCGAGCGGTATCAGGAGCGGGTGGACGGGCTGTATCGGGGGTGAGACATTCGCGCCGGTGGTTGTTCTTGCTCGTAGCCGTTGCGATGCTCGCATGGGCGGCATTCGTCATTGCGATGCCGCTGCTGGGCATCGGCGGCCTCAAATTAGAAGGCACTGGGAGCGAGGCTTTTGTCAAAGCCGCCCGCGACGCTGCGCGCGATCATCGCGGCAATCTGGCATTGGTGCTGATCGAGGACGGCAAAATCGCCCAGAGCCGCGCCATGTCGATCGGCAAGCCGGTATCCGGCGACACGCTGTTCCAGATGGCATCGGTCAGCAAATGGGTCACCACTTGGGGCGTGCTAGCGCTGGTGGATGACGGGCGGATTGATCTGGACGCGCCGGTATCGCGCTATCTGACGCGGTGGCAGCTGCCCGCGGGCGACCACCCGACTGACCAGGTGACCGTCCGCCGCCTGCTGAGCCACACAGCCGGGCTGACCGATGACTTGGGCTATTGCGGATTTGCGGCGGGCACACCGATCCAGACCCTCGAAGCCTCACTGACCAAGGCCGCCGATGCCTGCCCCTTGCGTACGGGCGCGGTGGCGATTGAGGCAGACGCGGGAACATGGCGCTATTCGGGTGGCGGGTTCACCTTGCTACAATTGCTTATCGAAGAGGTATCGGGTGAACCCTTCGCCGACTACATGGAGCGCAAGGTGTTGGTGCCGCTGGGCATGAACCGGTCAACCTTCAGAACGGGTGAAGAGGGCCGCAGTGATCTGGCGCAATTCTTCGATAGTTCTGGCGGGCCCGCGCCCCACAACCATTACACGGCTGCTGCGGCGGCTTCGCTCTATGCCTCGGCTAATGACATGGCGCGGTTTGCGCAGGCGCATATGCGCGGGCCGCGCGGTGAGGTACCAGGGCGCGGCGTGATCGCGCCGGAATCGCTGCAAGCCCTGCAAGGCGTCGAATCCCGCCTGCTTGGAATGCCTCATTGGGGGCTGGGCGTGCAGCACTTCGCGGAAAGTTCACGCGGGGGGAGTATCTTCGGGCATGACGGCGGTAATGTGCCAGCTGTCAGCACAACTGTACGAATCGAGGCGTCGAGCGGCGATGCGATTGTAGCATTGTCGACCGGCGGTTACACCATCGCACCAAAGCTCGGCAGCGAATGGACCCGGCAGCGCCGCGCAGGCGTGACGCCCGCGATGATCTACGGTGCAGTAATGCGGTTCACCAATCCGTTTGAGGCGCTGTCTGCATGGGCTTGGCTGATGGGCGGTTGGACAGCTATTTTGGCGGCAAGCGTGCTGGTCGCTCGGCGCAATCGGCTCCCTTCGTCACCCAGGATTTGATCCGGGGTCGGGCTTATTCAATTCGGCCAGCAACGCAACGTTCTGTATCAAGTTGCGCACCTGATCGGCGATCGAGCGTCCATCGTTAGCTGCAACCCTCAGCAATTCCCGACACTCTTCCTCGGTCCACAGCTTGTCCGGCGTAACGTCGTAGCGGTCGAGCGGCAGGTGGCGTGTCAGGATGAAGCGGTTTCCTGCTGTGTCATACATGACCATGATCGACGCATGGGCAAGCAGGTGCCGCAGCGGACGCAATGAGCGCCAGCGCTCAATACGTTTGCGTAACGTCTGGCATCGCTTGTCGCCGCTGCGCGTCAACCGGCTGCAAAGGGACTGCAAGCTCGACAGCGGTCCCTTCTCGACCGGCAAATCGAGTGCGACGCATAATTGCCCGAGCGCGCGTTCTGCGGTTGCGAAATGATTGAGAACCCTGCCGAGCCAATCAAACGGTTCGGTCGGGATGAGGGTAACTGGAAGCGGTGTGACAGGAAGCTGCTCTGACATCGAGATTTATTGGACTACAACACCTTAAACTCCCGTCACCATCCCACGCCGGCCCCGAAAAATTCAGGGTGGCCCACTCTTCGCGCTCGCCGTAAGCCTTCACTATGATCACCGACCCCGCAACGCTGACCGGCATGCTGACTGAAAAGGAAAAGGACGCCCTGCGCCTGCTGCTGCGCGGGCATGATGCCAAATCCTCGGCGCGCGAGCTTGGTCTGTCGGTGCACACCGTCAACGAACGGCTGCGCGATGCGCGGCGCAAGCTGGGCGTGACGAGCAGCCGCGAGGCGGCGCGGCGGTTGATGGCGGAGGAATTGGATGCCCCCGAATTGCCGAGGGACAAGGCTTTGGGGGATGCGGCAGAGGGCCCCGTCGCGGCAGATATGACAACACCCGCCACCCGGCGGTGGGCGTCGTTCGGCCTTGTGCCCGGCCTCGCCCTCGCATTGATCGGAGTTTTTGCCATGTCATTGATTCTTGCTGCCCTTCTCGCCGTTTGGAGTCCGTCGGCCAGCGAAGCTCGCCAAGACCTTCCCGCCGCACCCGTCAATCTCGACCAGGTTCAGGTCGCCGCGCGCGAGTGGCTTGCGCTGATCGATCGGGGTGAATGGCGGGCCAGCCACACAGCCAGCGGCTCGGCATTCCGCAGCGCGATCTCTGCCTCGGCATGGGGACAAGCGGCGGCCCAGGCGCGGCAACCGCTTGGCCGGGTGGTGACGCGCGAACTGCTTGAATATGGATCACAATCGGCTCCGCGCGAGATGCGGATCGTATTGTTCCGGACTGACTTCGCCAATCAGACGGGCACGACTGAAACCGTGACGCTGGAACGCGAGGGCGGTGAATTTCGCGTGGTGGGATACTGGATTAAGTAGCGGGCTGACGGCCAAGCCGCAGGCTGCCCTCGCTAATACATATGTTGCCCGCCGTTGATGCTCATCGTCGAACCCGTTGTAAAACCGCCGTTCTTGCTTGTCAGAAACGCCACCGCGCGAGCGATTTCCTCGGCTTGGCCGAGCCTCCCTACCGGGATCTTTGCAACGATCTTTTCGAGCACCGCAGGCGGCACGGCGGCGACCATGTCGGTGTCAATATAGCCCGGCGCGATGGCGTTCACCGTCACCCCGAACTTCGCGCCTTCCTGCGCCAAGGCCTTGGTAAAGCCATGAATTCCGCTCTTGGCGGCGGCATAGTTGACCTGCCCGTACTGCCCCGCCTGCCCGTTGATGGAGCCGATATTGACGATCCGCCCCCATCCCCGCTCGCGCATGCCGGGGAAGGTCGCCTTGGCCATGTTGAAGCACCCGCCGAGGTTGATGCGCATGACATCGTTCCAGTCGTCAAAGCTCATCTTGTGCAAGGTGCCGTCGCGGGTGATCCCGGCGTTGTTGACGACGATGTCGACCGGCCCGTGATCGGCGGCGACCTGAGCGCATCCGGCCATGGTCGCTTCGTGATCGCCCACGTCCCATCTGTAGGCAGGGATGCCGGTTTCCGCCGTGAAGGCCTGGGCCTTTTCCTCATTCCCGGCGTAATTCGCGATGACCGTGTGGCCCTGACGGGCGAGCCGTTTGCAGATCGCCGCCCCGATCCCGCGCGTTCCTCCGGTGACGATGGCAACCCGGCCCATGGCAATTCCTCCCCTGATGCAATTTTGTGACCGCAGATTAGCGGCGTGCTTCCGTTAGGGAAAGTGGGGAATAGCTATGCGCCCGATGGCGTCAGAATCGCAGGGTTTGGAGGGGGTCTAGACGAGGCTAACCGGGGTCTGGATTTTCAGCAGAGCGCCGCCCCGCGCTCAACGCGCCCCAAATCAGAACTTGATCTGGGTGCCCACGTAAACGGCCTGACTGTCCTTGACCGAATTGGTCAGCGGATCGATCCGTTCGCGTTCCTTGGAATAGCGCACGCCGGCCGTCACATTAAGGTTGGGCGAAAGCGAGAAGCTGCCGCCAACGCCCACGGTCTGCTGCCCGATCGCATCAAGCGTGTTGGGCGAACGACCGGCGATCTCGCGATCTTCCAGCTCGATCCGGGGTTGCAAACGGCTCGGCTTGTCTGCGACCTTGGGACGCGACGGTTCAAACTGCGCCAGATCGGGCAGGTTCAGATTGCTGACATTGGCGCTGAGATCGACCGGGCGGGCAAAGCTCTTGTAACCGCGCGCTGCACCCAACTGGAACCGGCTGGCATCAGGGCCGCTGATCGCCAGCCTGCGGCCTGCCAACACCTCGATCGGCTTGCGCACCGAAATCGCCCGCACGGTGGTATCGTCATCCACGCGCACTGCGACCGTCACAGTGCGTTTGCCCGCCAATGGAGCGGCGCGCATCGGGGTGAAGCGGATACCGCGCGCCCGCGCCTTTTGCGCCACGCGCGCTGCCAGCGCAGGATCGACCGAAGCGGGAGTGAACACATCCATCCCCAGCGCGGCAAAGGATGCAGCGCGGCTTTGCGTGTCACTGCCCGCCAGCGCAAATCCCGTCGAAGGCACTGCCAACACCAGCGCGCCGCACAGCGCCAGCAACGGCAGCTTGCGCCGCGCCTTTGCTGATCTGTCCGCCCGTGCCGTCATTGTGGTGCCCTGTTCCCTTTATCAAACTGCAATCGCCAAACCCGACCAGGCTTTTTTCTAAGCCATTGACCAGCTTAACCGCAGCTGAGTCGCATCAGAATATTTATTCTGTGATAAGCACCACATGTGGCGTTGCAATGACCTTACGGCATTGATCAGGGATTCCCCGCGCACCTGTGGCGCGATGCACACAGACTCGGCTCTGGTGGCGGTTCAGCCCGCGTAAAGCCCGCCGCCTGCTGTTGTGCACCCGCCCGCAAGGCTGATGATGCTTGCCGCGCCGGGTGTGGGAGTTATAGAGCATCGCCAAGACAGATGATGAGGATAATCCGGCAGTGACACCCGCCCATTCCGCTCTTTTCCGACAAACCCTTGCCCGCAGCCTGCGCTTTGCGCTTTTGGGCGGGGCGACCATCGCGTTGGCCGCGTGCGGCGGCGGAGATCGCCCGCGCACCGAATTGCAGTCCGCGCAGCTCAACACCATTGGCGTCAACGCCTATCTGTGGCGCGCGGCGCTCGACACGATCAGCTTTGCGCCACTGTTGCAGGCGGATAGTGCGGGCGGCGTGATCGTGACCGATTGGTACGCCAACCCCACCAACCCCAATGAGCGGGTCAAGCTGACGGTGACGATCCTCGATCAGGATCTGCGCGCCGATGCGCTGCGGGTCGCCGCCAGCCGTCAGGTCGCCGAGAGTGGCAACTGGGTCGAAGCCCCGGTGCAGGCCGCCACGGTGCAGAAGCTGGAAGATATCATCCTGACCAAGGCCCGCGATCTGCGTCGTCAGGCTTTGGCGTCCTGAGTTTCCGCTCCTCACGGAAAGAATTCCCATGACTGGCACCAATAATGAACCGTCCGTCGCTGACGAACGGCGGCGTTTCGATCCGTCCACTGCTGACGGGCGCTGGCAGCGTGCGTGGACCGAGGCGGGCGCCTTTACCGCCGACAGCGATAGCCCCAAGCCCAAGAGCTACATCCTCGAGATGTTCCCCTATCCTTCGGGGCGCATCCACATGGGCCATGTGCGCAACTACACAATGGGCGACGTGTTGGCGCGCTATCAGAAAATGCGCGGGTTCGAAGTGCTGCACCCGATGGGCTGGGACGCCTTCGGGATGCCGGCCGAAAACGCCGCGATGGAAAAGGGCGTGCATCCGGGCTGCTGTACGCGTCAGAACATCGCGCAGATGAAGGCGCAATTGCAGCGCATCGGCTTCGCGCTCGACTGGACGCGCGAATTCGCGACCTGCGATCCCGAATATTACGGCCACGAACAGGCGCTGTTCCTCGATCTGTTTGCGGCGGGGCTGGTCTATCGCAAGGAATCGACCGTCAACTGGGATCCGGTCGATATGACGGTGCTGGCGAACGAACAGGTGATCGACGGTAAGGGCTGGCGTTCCGGCGCGGAGGTCGAGAAGCGCAAGCTTAACCAGTGGTTCCTCAAGATCACCGACTTTGCCGATGATCTGCTGGAAGGGCTGGGCAAGCTCGAGGACTGGCCCGAGAAGGTTCGCCTGATGCAGGAGAACTGGATCGGCAAGTCGTCTGGTCTGGAATTCAGCTTCGACCTTCACCCCTCCCCTTCAGGGGAGAGGCCAGGGGTGGGGACGAGCGGCACATCCCCCACCCCAACCCCTCCCCTGAAGGGGAGGGGCTTGGATCGCCTCCCCGTCT
>JAKFWB010000240.1 GCA_021732945.1 Porphyrobacter sp. | reverse complement strand
CGGCCTTTTCCCCCGGCGATTTTCTGACGCGCCACGATGATGATGTCCCCGGCAAAAACCGCAGTGCCGCCTATGTCATGAGCCTAAATCCGGAATGGCGGATCGAATGGGGCGGACTGCTGCTGATGCACGATGCCGACGGTTGCGGCGCGGGCGCGGTTGTGCCGGGATTCAACCGGCTTAACTTGTTCGCCGTCCCGCAGGTTCATTCGGTCAGCGAAGTGACCAAAGCCACGCCCTTTCGGCGTTATTCGATCACCGGCTGGCTGCGCCGCTGAACCCGGTCACCGTGCCAAGATCAATCGCAGCCATCCATTCCAGCGCCCGTTCGAACCGCGCGGCGTGGTGGACTTCCACCTCATCATTCTGCCGCGCCGAATCCGTATGGGAAAAGCGGCGCTGCGGGTCTTTCGCATGCGCCGCAAGTGCGGCGGCATTGGGCGCAGTTCCCACTGTCGGAAGATCAAGCGCGGCTCGCGCACGAGCCATTGTGCCACCCGGATCAGCGGTCAATTCGGCCAAGGTCAGCATCGCAGCGCCCGGAATCGCGGCGCTTGCAAGGGCCTGCGCAAACAGCGCTTCCTGCATCGCATGGAGCAAAACGCAGATCCGCGCCATGCGATCGAGCGGCTCTTGGTTCAGGGCCACTTGGTGAGCGAGGATTGTTTCGCCATGCGCAAACTCATCAGCAAGTTCGCTCGCCAGCCGTGCACAGAAGGCGAGCCGGTCGCGCCCGCCGCGGAAAGCTGCGATCAGGTATTCGCGCCGATTGCAGGTGAGGAAGACCGCACGGGCAATCGCCCCGCAGGCTACCAAATCCGGCAAGGCCCCGTTGACCCAGTTCGAAGGTTTGATGACGATCGCATCTTCGCTCTGACCCAGATAGGCAAGAGCGTGACCGATGATGCCTGCGCAGTCCGCAATGCCCTGTCCGGCGCGGATCGCGCGGCGTTGACTGGCGATGTCGGTCAGGCCTTGCGGCTCGCGCAGTGCGAGGACGGAGCCGGGTTGATCAACCAGACGCGCCAGCAAAGTCGATCCGCAGAACCCGACATGGAAAATGAACCTCGCCGGGTCACCAGACCGCAGATCGGCCGGACCAAACCGCACCAGCCGTTCGCCATTGGCAAAGTTTTCGCGGCCATCAAGAAAGGTCGCTGCCCGCAACTTTGCCGCATCGGTTTTTACGATCACGGCATCGCCGTTCAGGCTGTCAAACCGATGCAGAAATTCCATGACCGGCTCAGTTGATCAATTGCCGGCGCGGCGCAAGAACCATTGCCCTAGAGTCTGTTTCAGTAGAGTGGAAACGCCTGCATCGCGTCAGGAAGCCCGCTGGACAGGAGTGGCGCGCAGCAGGGGCTTGGCTGCCCATGCAAGGGCCGCGACGCAGCCAGCGGGCTTCATGACGCGACCCCCCTTCGACTGCCTGCCAAGGCAGGCGCTCAGGGTAAACACGCCTGCGGCGTGGGGCGGGCCGCTTTTGGCCCGCCACCGCGTCGCGAGCCAAAGATTTCTGGGGTCACTATGCGGCAGCATGGCTCCCTCCGCGCTCCATGTGCTGAGCCAAAATCGGCTCCGTGCAGGTGCTTCCACTCTACTGAAACCGACTCTAGAACGCGCCCAGGACCAGCAGTGCCTGCAGGAACAGCACCAGCACGATCTGGATGCAGACAAACAGCACGCAAAACCGCCAGAACGCCGAAAAGCGGCTGAGGCCATAGGCATAGCGCAGTTGCTTGTAGAGATGCAGCGGTGCGGCAATGAAGAACATCATCGCCGCCCATCCGGCCCCATCGGGGATCACGCTGACAAGCGACATGACGATGAACAGCAAGGACATGAAGCTCAGGGAATAGGTTACGAAGATCGCGTGATCATAGGCCTTGAACTGCCGCCGCCAGGCGAACATCAGCCACAGGAACGGCAGCGATAGCGGGATCAGGAGCCAGCTGAATTTGTAGCCGTTCGATTGCAGCTTGTAGAGCATCAGGCTGGGGTTCTTCTGCCATTTCTTGATGATCCCATCGTCAAAGAACTTAACTCCGGTTGTACCTTCAACTTCGGCAATGCCAGCATCACCGTCATTTGCCGAAGTGGCTTGGATCACCTTCTCAAGTCCCTTGATCTCATTGTCGATCTCGGCACGGCGGGGATCGCCTTTGGCAAGGTCACCGCGCTCTTTCTCCAGTTTCGTCACCTGCTCCTGTAACTCGGTCTGCAAGGCTGATCCGCCTTTATACCCAGCCATCAGGCCCCTGCCGAAATCGGTCGGTGCGGAGATACCGACCATCTGGAACACCGCAAACATCGCAAACACGGTGAACAGGAACATCGCCATCGGGCTGACAAATTTTGCCCGCTCGCCCGCGATGTAGCGGCGGGTGAGATCGCCCGGCTTGAACGTCAAAAGCGGCAGCGTGTGCCACAGCTTGCCATCAAGGTGCAGCACGCCGTGCATGATATCATGTCCGATGGCCGCCAAGCTGCGATGGATGTGCGCGTTCTGGCCACAGGTGGGGCAATAGTGGCCGGAAAACACGGTCTGGCAATTGGCGCAGGTGGCCTTCCCCTCGGCGTACCCTTGCGCCTCACCCGCAGCCGATTCGACCGTGCGGCCGAGCAGGCCGCCTTCGATCACCGTGCCGATGCTATCGCCAAATCCGCTAATTGCCAACGCCCCTGAGGCCCAGATCAGCGGTCTGTATAGGCATGTTTGCCGCACCTGCGAAAGAAGGTTGTTGGTTTCGCTATTTGGCGGCGAGCTTGCGCTCGATTGCGGTCCAGAGCTGCGCAATCGCGCGGGTAGCGGGCGAGCGCGGCGCGAAGGCGCCAACGGGCTTGCGCTCCACCGCGCATTGTTCAACCGCGCTGGCGAGCGGGATGACGGGCCAGGTCGGATTGGCCTCGCGCGCCTCCTTGTGGAGCGAGCGGCGCAGGTCGATCATCGATAGAACCGGCAAGATCGGCGGATGGGTTTTGCCGCTGCCGCGCACTTCTTCCACCACCACTTCGAACGCCCGCGCCGAGAGGGGGGAGGGCGGCAGCGGCACAATCACCAGATCGGCGGCCCGCATCACCTGCGCGCTCAATTCATTCAGAACTGGCGGACAATCGAAGATGATCCGATCATAGTCCTTGGCCAGCCCTTCAACCAGTTTGGCCAGCCGCCGCTTCTTCCCCAGCCTGTCCAAATGACGATCAAGGCTGCGGAGGCTTTCATCGGCGGGCAGCAGGTCCAGCCCTTCGTAGGCGGTGCGGCGGATCAACTTGGCCGGATCGCTGCCATCGGCGAAGATGCTGTCAGCGCTATGCTTCTTGCGCGGATCGACCCCCAGCAGAAAGCCCGAGCCATTCGCGGCATCCAGATCCCACAGCAATGTCTTGCGGCGCGAAATCGTGCTGGCGCACCAGGCGAGGTTCACCGCCAGGGTCGTCTTCCCCACGCCGCCCTTGACGCTGTAGACCGCAATCGATGCCATACTGGCCCCGTCCCTTATGTTACGCATTTATTACAGAAACAAGCGATAGCGCGAAAGCCCGCAATGGCAAGCGCGCGGCAGGGCGGGTCAAGAACCAGTCAAGGAAAGGGCCGGGTGCCGTCTGCCAAGGCCAAACGACGACGAGCGGGCTGTTAACCCGCTCGCTGTGTGTTGAAAATCGGCAATTGGCCCGAAGCGGGTCTTATCCGTCGTAATCGCCGCCCAGCGATGAGGTGCGGGCCGGGGCCGACGCGGTGATCCGCAGCGCTTCTGCCGACTGGCTGAGCGAGCCGATCTCATCCGCCTCATCCTCATCATCGGGGAGGATCTTCTGAAGGCTCACCACCACCGATTCGTGCAGGTGGCGCGGGACGACGGTTTCTTCGGCAATTTCGCGCAGCGCGACGACCGGGTTCTTGTCACGATCGCGATCAATGGTCAGTTCGCTGCCGCCGGAAATCTCACGCGCACGCTGCGCTGCGAGCAACACGAGGTCGAACCGGTTGGGAACCTTGTCGACGCAATCTTCAACGGTAACGCGTGCCATGCTTGGCCCTTTTGGAATCGCTTGATGCTGGAAAGACTGCGCAGCTAGGCAAGGGGGGGCGCAAAGTCAAGGATTGTGGGGGTGGGGCGCCTATGCAGGCCGGATTGATGGCTCCGCGCCCCACCACCCTGAACATCATGCCAGCGACTATCTTGGCTTCTTTGTCGCAGGCGGAGAGACGCTTTGCAAATAGGCGATGATGTCGCGCCGTGTCGTTGCACTGCTGACAGTCAAGTACATCTTGCTGCCCGGAGCCAGCTTCTGCGGGTCTTGCAGCCACTGATCCATGCGATTGGGTGTCCACACCCCTCCCAGCGCTTTCACCGCTGGCGAATAGGCATAGCCCGGCACAGAGCCTGGTCGACGGCCGATCACGCCGCGATGGCGTGGCCCGACGCGGTTAGAGTCAAGCGAATGGCAGCCACCACATTTGGCCTCATATTGCTGCCGCCCTGTCTCGGGATTGCCCGGTGTCGCCGCCAGCGCTGCTGCGGAAATCGCTAGCAGCGTGGCGGCAACGGGCAAGGTCATGCCACGGATCATCGCGGCCCTACCCGAACAGGAAGGTCGGGGTGGGGACGGCATTGCCCAGCGCCCCGTTGAGCACGGCCCAATGGACCGCTTCATCGGTTGCCAATTGCGCAAACAGCTTGGCGGTCGAATTGTCGGAGATCGCAGCGATCTGGCCGACATAGGCGTTGGCAGCTCCCTGTTCGAGCCGTGTGGCCAGTGTGACCACATCGCCCTGGGTCTTGAGCGCCCCGAGATCGAGTTCTTTGATGTATTCGGCATCGGTCTTGGGTTCGACCGGATTGCCGCCTGCTTTCATGATCAGGCTTGCCAGCGCTTCGCGGTGCCCTTCGTGATGCCCAAGGAAGACGAGCGCCACCTTGAGCACATCGGGCGTCAACAAGCCGCTTGCACCGGCGATCTTATAGGCGGCGATACCTTCATGTTCGAGCGCCAGCGCGCCTTGCATGACGCCAACATCGCCTTGGGCACCGCCTCTGGCAACACGGCGGCGTTTGGCTGCATCTGCAGGAGCGCCGACCGCTGCAACAAGGCCCACTCCAGCAACGGCCAGCCCGGACTGGCGCAGGAAACCGCGACGTGAGTTATCGGACTCGATATTCTTGGATTTCGTCATTGAAGTGCCCTCCCTTTGGTAAGCGAGGTGCAACTGGTGCAATTCCGAGCACCGGACAAGAACACCACGCCAACTTGGGGGCATGAGCATTCTGATTGGGACGATCAGCAACTCTCAATCGCCGAGCCTGCCCTTCCGGTAGGCGCTCGGTGACTTGCCGAATCGGTCACAAAACGCGCGACTGAATGCGGCGGCTGAGTGGAAGCCGACCTCGCCGGCAATCGCTTTCACCGACGGGCCGGGGCGGCCAAGGCGATTGAGCGCGCGTTGGAGCCGCCATTCTGCCAGATAGGCCATCGGGGTGGTGCCGACGAGTTCGCGAAACCGCTCGGCAAAGCGGCTGCGCGACATGCCAACCGCGCAGGCGAGGCTATCAACCGTCCATGCCCGGCTGATTTCGGTGTGGATCAGACCAAGCGCCCGGCCGATATGCGGATCTGTCACAGCCGCCATGATGTGGTTCGATCCGCCAAGCTCGCCGACGCTTGTTCGCATCACCTCGATAAACAGCGCCTCTGACAATCGACCAATGCTTGCGGCGGCACCTGCGCCTGCGGTGAAGGCTTGGTGACTGACCAGACGCAAGATGTCATCTAGCAGGGGATATTGCATCCGATCGGCCCCAGCTATATGAAGAATTTGCGGAACTGCGCTCAGCAAGGGGTGATCAGCCCCTTCGGCAAAGTCAAAATGGCCGCACACCATCCGACACGCCAGTTCCGGCTCGCCGTGGCCGACAACAAATGGCCCCTGACCTTCAAAGCGCGCCTGAGCGATGACGTCATTGAGCGGATGGCACTCTGCGCTGAGCGCGCTCGACAGCAGGTGCGGCTGGCCGTTTGGAACAAAGACGAGATCGCCCGGCATCGCCGTGACGACCTGACCATCTTCGAGTTGCACAAAACATTCCCCGCGGATGATCAGGTGAAACCGGGCCGCGCGCTTGTAGGCGGGCACGGCGATCCCGAAGGGAGGATGTAACTCGGTTGAAAAATAGAAAGTGGCTTTGAGCTCAACGGTGTCCAGAATATCGCTGAGAACGTCGGTCATTGGCAGGTTTCCTTTGGGCGGCAGGATCGCTGGTCTGTGGCCATCCGCCGCAAAATGTGTGGCCGTTTCAGATCGCAATCGACTGTTTTTGCTTGTGCTCCGTGCCAGGGTTGATTGATTGAAAGGTGATCCCACGCCAATCGAATGGTCGAGAGGATCCGCAGTCATCAGCGATGCGGCTTCCAGCAGTTCTTCTGTCCAATTGCAACCTCCGCCATACAGCTGGCGATGCTGACGTGCTGCCATTGGGTGGTCTGGCGGGCATGGCGCAATCGGCCCTGGCCTTGCGTCACGGTCCTCCCCAAACTTGGCCGTTCCGGGCTATGGCAAGGCCATGGACCATGACCTTGCACCTTCCGATTCTCCGCCGACCTACCGCGACCCTGATCCCTTCACCGTCGCGGCGCAGGGGCACAGTTTCTCCTTATATCCTCATGGGGAGGACCGGCTGGCCGCGCTGATCGATCTGATCGGTTCGGCCAAGGCCAGCCTCAAGGTGTTATACTATCTCTTCGATAGCGATGCATCTGGCACCAAGGTTCGTGATGCGCTGGTCGAAGCGGCACGGCGCGGGGTGGCGGTTGAGATGATCGTCGATGACTTCGGCAATGATGCCGGCGCCGAGTTCTTCGAACCGTTGACCGAAGCGGGCGGCACCTTCCGGATATTCTCCCCGCGCTGGGGCAAGCGCTATCTGGTGCGCAATCACCAGAAGATAGCGATTGCCGATGGCACCCGGGTGATGACCGGCGGTGCCAATGTGTCCGACCATTACTTTGCGCCGCCCGCAGACAATGGCTGGTGCGATCTGTCGGTGATCATTGAAGGCGCGGTGGTTGCCAAATTCACCGAGTGGTTCGAATTGGTCAAAACCTGGGTCGAAAGCGAGCAGAACGGCAGGGTCAACCACCTGCGCCGGTTGCGCAATATCGTGCGGGATTGGGATGGGGGCGCTGATGGGGAGGACAGCGCAGTGCGGCTGCTGGTCGGCGGCCCCCTGGTCAGGCAGGGCCATTGGGCATGGCAGTTCCGCAAGGATCTGGTGACCGCACGGCGGCTGGATACCGTCTCGGCCTATTTTTCCCCGCCGCGCAGCTTCCGCCGCCAGATTGCCAAGGTCGCGCGCCGCGGTGAGGTGCGGATGGTGATGGCGGGCAAGTCTGACATCGACGCCGCGATTGACATGGCGCGGCTGCTCTACAAGCAGTTGCTGAAGGCGGGCGTGCGCATCTTCGAGTTCCAGCCGTGCAAGCTGCACATGAAGCTGCTGGTGGTGGATGATGCGAGCTATGTCGGCAGCGCCAACCTCGACAAGCGCTCGTTCCGCATCAATGTCGAACTGATGGTGCGGGTGGAGGATGCCGCGCTTGCTGCGCGCCTACGTGAGTTGATCGATCATATGGAGGCGGCGAGCGTGGCGGTGACGCCCGCTTGGTATGCGGACAAGGCCACCTTCCTCAATCGGGTCCGCTGGCGGGTGGCGTACTGGCTGTCGCTGGCAGACTACCGGGTGAGCAAGCTGGGGACGGAGTGACAGGCGGCAGGCTGATCGGTGATGCGATGATGCAACGACTGGCTCCCGAATTTCCGCACTGAACGCCAGTCCTGTTGTTGAAGCACCGGCAATATGACAATTGCTCGGCTCTGGGACTAACAACAAACACAGCCGCTTGACGGTGAGTGCCTAGGGAGAATTGACATGACAATCGTTGCCAGCAGGATCATCCATCGCAGCCTGCTTCTGGCGGGGCCGCCACCATGGTGTTGGCCAGCCCCGCGCTCGCGCAGGACGCCGCCGCACCGGAGGATGCCGAAGCAGCTGAAGGCAATGTCATCATCGTGTCGGCGACCAAGCGCGATACCACCATTCAGGACGTGCCCTTTTCGATCAACGCGCAGACGCAGGAAGACATCCAGCGTTCGGGCGCAGTCACGCTCGAAGACCTCTCACGCAATGTTGCCGGCCTGACGATCCAGAACCTCGGGCCGGGCCAGAGCCAGGTTTCGGTGCGCGGGATTTCAGCAGGGCAGGTCGTGCGCGACCAGCCCGGAGTGAAGGAGCAGGTCGGCGTCTATCTCGACGAATCGGTGATTTCGCTGTCGCTGTTCACGCCCGATATCGATCTGTTCGATCTCAACCGGGTGGAAACGCTGCGCGGGCCGCAGGGCACACTGTTCGGCTCCGGTTCGGTCGGCGGCACGATCCGCTACATCACCAATCAGCCCGAGATCGGGGTGACCGAAGGGTCGGCCGAAGCCAACCTCAATGTGATCGACGGCGGCAATGTCGGCGGCCATCTCAAGGCAGCGATCAACGTTCCGCTGGGCGAAAACGTGGCAGCGCGGGTGGTTGGGTACTACACCCGCTACGCCGGTTTCATCGATGCGCAGGGCCCCGGCGGCGGCGAAAACGTCAACGATGGCGAACGCTATGGCGGCCGCATTGCCGTGACGTTTGAGCCGAGCGATGATTTCTCGATCACCCCGCGCGTCATCTATCAGAAGATCACGGCTAACGGGTTCAACCGGCAGGAGATTTTCAACCTCTACGCCAACCCCTTTACCACCACCCGCCCGGCGGTGCAGCTGGGCGAGCGCGAGCAATTCCTGCTGCTGCCCGAAGCGTTTGAGGATGAAACCCTGATCGCCGATCTGACCATCAAGGTCGGGCTGGGCAACCTCGACCTGACCTCGGTCTCGTCCTACATCAATCGCGATATTCTGGTGAGCCGCGATGCCAGCGCGCTGTCGGGGTCAGTCTCGGTCGATCTCCGCTTTCCCGATGCGGCGGTGCTGCTGCCTTCGAACCTGCGCGACACGACCGATCTGGAATCCTTTACGCAGGAACTGCGGCTGGCGTCTGACTATGATGGCCCGTTCCAGTGGCTGATCGGCGCGTTCTATTCCGAGGTGACGCGCGACTATCGCCAGCGCCTTCCCACCCCCGGCTTTTCTGCGGCGCAAGACGCACGGTCGGCGTTCCTCGCCGCCGATGGTGACCCGGAGACCAGCCTGCCGACGGCTGCGCAGACCGCCAACGGCTTCCCGGTTGATTCGCCGTTCAATTCGGATCTGCCCTTCGACATTGAGCAGTTCGCGGTGTTCGGTGAAGCGAGCTACGACATTACCGACAAGCTGACATTTACTGCGGGCGGACGGTATTTTGATTTCGAAGAATTGCGCACCATCACCACCGGCGGTCTGTTCGGAAATGGCGATGCCGGCGTGGTCGATACCACCGCGTCGGACGGTTTCACTCCGCGCTTCCTGCTGAGCTATCAGGCCAGCCCCGATGTTACCATCAACGCGCAAGCCGCACAGGGCTTTCGGCTTGGCGGGGTCAACGATCCGCTCAATCTCCGCTTGTGCGATGCCGGTGCTCCGAACGGACCGGACAGGCAATTGTTCGGCGGATTTCAGGAT
>JAKFWB010000292.1 GCA_021732945.1 Porphyrobacter sp. | reverse complement strand
CGCTGGCGCAAGAGGCGGCCGGCGTTTTCGGTCTGCGTTTCCAGTTGTTCGAGATGCGGCCAGGGTGCCTCGGGATTGACGTGATCCTGCGTGACCGGGGAAACGCCGCCCCAGTCGTTGACACCTGCACGGATAAGCTTGCCAAGCTCTCCCGGCTGCAAATTTGGCGGAGCCTGCACCACCATCTCGGCTGGCAGGATCAGCCGTGCGGCGGTGATCGTCCACAGGTGTTCATCGAGGCCAAGATCGGGCACATTGGCCATCAGCGTATCCGCTTTGGCGCGGAAATTCTGGATGATCACTTCCTGGATATGGCCATAGCGCGCGTGCAGGTCGCGAATGGCCAGCAGGGCTTCCACCCGCTCCAGCCGGGTTTCCCCGATACCGATCAGCAGCCCGGTGGTGAACGGCACTTTCGCTTCGCCCGCATCGCGAATGGTGCGCAGGCGCACCTCGGGATCCTTGTCCGGCGATCCATAGTGCGGCATCCCCTTGGCACACAGCCGGTCCGACGTGCTTTCCAGCATCAATCCCATGGATGCCGAAACCGGGCGCAGGCGATCGTAATCGACCGGTTGCATGATGCCCGGATTCAGGTGCGGCAGCAGGCTGGTCTCTTCCAGCACCAGCGCCGATACATGCGCCAGGTAATCCAGCGTGCTGACGAAACCGCGTTCCTCCAGCCATTGCCGGGCTGCAGAATATCGCGCCTCCGGCCGATCACCCAGAGTGAACAATGCCTCCCGGCAACCGCGCTTCTCGCCCGCACGGGCAATCTCCAGCACTTCTTCCGGCTCCAGGAATGGCGCTGTCAGTTGTGAAGGGCGATGGGCGAAGGTGCAGTAATGGCAAACATCTCGGCACAATTTCGTGAGCGGTATGAAAACCTTGCGCGAATAGGTAACCAGCGTGCCATGCGCCGCCAGCGTCTTGGCTTCGGCTTCGGAGGAAAGCTCGTCCAGCGAGAAGCACTCCAGCCTGTCCAGCCAATCGCGTGCTTCGGTCTTGTTCCACCATTCGGCCATAACGCGTTACATTCTCTTTCGTTCAGCGGCGAGGCCGCGGATTGTGGTCAGCGGGTCGGCATGCCCCAGTAGGGCGGCGATCAAGGTCGAGACACTCATTGGCTCCAGCCGCATCAGAACATCGGCCACCCGGTCTTGAGGGCCGACAATCGTATCGAAATCCTGGAAAAAATCGGTCATTCCCATCTCGTACACTAGGCGCACGTTCTTCCCTTCAACCATGACATGTTCTGAAGGTTCATAACCCGTCTGGAAGGCCTCCAAGAGTGGCCGCACGTTCTCTAGCATTCTGGCCGTCGCCTGTGCTCTGCGCAAGGCCATGGCGTTGACCGCGATGAAGGCCTTGATCAGGCGTGATGGTGCGGCAAGAGTGTTGGCCCAGCGCGGATCCTGCAAGACAAAACTGGTTGCCAGATCGTCTGAAACGAGGGCAAGAACGTTCTGGCGCGGGGCAACCGGCGTTCCTTCAACAGCAGGCTGGGTACCAATGACGCAGTCCGTCCGGCCTAGCTCAGCCGTGCAGGTCAGAATGAGACGCCGCAGGGTCATGAAACAGGCGGGATCATGCCACATTCAGACATTAGTCTGATCGCCCCCCTTCAGATCCAGGATCTGACGCGCTTCGTCAGGCGTCGCGACGGAAAGGCCCATGCTTTCCACGATAGAGCGTGCCGTTGCCACCTGTTCGGCATTTGTTTCGGCCAGCCTGCCCGGCCCTGCCCACAGCGAATCTTCCAGTCCGACCCGCACGTTGCCGCCCATGGCCGCAGCCATGGCGACGATGCTCATCTGCCGCGCTCCTGCGCCCAGTACGGACCATTCGTACTGATCGCCGAACAGCCGGTCTGCCGTACGCTTCATATGTGACACGTCATCAGGATGGCTGCCTATGCCGCCAAGGATTCCAAAGCAGGTCTGCACGAACAGCGGTGTCTTCACCAGACCGCGATCAAGGAAATGGGCCAGGTTGTAGAGGTGGCTGGTATCGTAGCACTCGAATTCGAAACGGGTGCCAAGCGGAGTCAGCAACTCCAGCAGCCCCTCGATGTCCTGGTAGGTGTTCTTGAACACAAGATCGCGCGAAGCTTCAAGCGTGGCCGGCTCCCACTCATGCTTCCAGTCCTTGTAGCGATCGAGCATGGGGAACAGGCCAAAGCCCATCGAGCCCATGTTCAGGCTGGCGACTTCCGGGGCAAAGCGCGTGGCGGGCCTTAGCCGTTCTTCCAGCGCCATCGACGGGTGGCCGCCGGTGGTGATGTTGAGCACGGCATCGCTGCGCTGCTTGATGACCTTCAGAAACGGCTCGTACAGATCGGGGTTCTGATCGGGGCGGCCATCCTGTGGATTGCGGGCATGAAGGTGAATGATCGCAGCGCCAGCTTCTGCTGCGCCGATGGCAGCTTCTGCAATCTCGTCGGCTGTCACCGGCAGATGCGGCGACATGCTTGGGGTATGTATCGCGCCGGTCACCGCGCAACTGATGATTACCTTGCCCTTGGCCACAATGCTCTCCCGCCAGAAATAACAATTCTGCCATAGGTAGGAGCGGCGGAATTGGGCGCAATCTAACCTTCGATAGGGTCTCAGGACAAAATCCCGAGCTGCCGCGCGCGCAACACGGCCTGCGGGCGACGGCGCACGCCAAGCTTGTCGTAGATTTGCTGCATGTACCATTTCACGGTGCCTTCGGTCAGGCCAAGGCGGTCACCGATTTCGCGGTTGCGCAAACCGCCGCTGACTTGCGTGAGAATTTCGATTTCGCGCAGCGAAAGGCCGCCACTTGGACCGAATTCCTCGTCTTCCTCATCCTCGATCTGTGCATTACCCTTGAGCGAACGCACAAGCCGGTCTGCAAACCTGTCGACCGGGCTATTCAGGATCGGACCACTGCAATATGCTTCGATAATGAGCGACCCGATTGCTCCGCCCTCATCGAGAAACGGGCGCACCCAGCCACCGGGTTCAGCCAATTCAACAGCCGAACGGACGGATCGACGCGCTTCCGAGCGGTTGCCCGCCAGCACCGCGATTTCAGCCAGCAACAGCTCGAACGACAGGGCCGACCGCACTGCCCCGCGCCGACGCACGAATTCAAGCCAGCGCCTAGCAACCTTGCGCGATCGCACTAGGCGGAAGCGGTGCATTTCGATCCGCAGCCAGGCAATCGCCAGCCATTCGTTGAGACGAGAGGGATTTAGCGTGGGTACAGGCTCCCCGTCGGTCACAAGGTCGCAGGAATAGAAGAGCTGCTCGGCCTGCTCCAATTGGCCATTCTTGATCAGGACGCGTACCTGTTCCGAGACAACCATCGCCCTGAGACGGTCCAGCCCACATTCGATGGCGACCAGATGGGCCTCCTCCAGAACCGACAAGGCGGATGCAAGATCGCCCTCCGCAGCGGAAAGCCGGGCACGCACAAGAAATCCCGAAGCCACCTGGTCCACAAAACCCCATTGCCTGATCGATGGCATATACTGATCGACCAGTCTGCCGGCTTCCTCCAGTTCCCCGCACTCATAGAGGATTTCCGCCATAGGCAAGGCCGGCAATGCGCCCAACCCCGGCACTTCCTCTTCGCGTTGCCGGGCAATTTCCTGTGCTTCGCGCAGAAACTGCTTGGCGGTTTCGGTCTTGCCTTGCGCCACCAGAGTGGGCGCGACAGAAGATTTCAGGGCGATGGAGGCGAACGTCGAGCCGGGCCGAGCCAGCGCCTTGCGCAGTTCGCCTTCCAGTCGCAGCATGTCATGGAAATGATAGAGCTCCCGCCGCGCAGACAAGAGCTGTGCCAGCAGTGTGCAGCTAAGATAGGGATGATCGTCACCAAGGTCGGCCAGCAAGGGGCCGCAACCCTCTTCCACCGCTACCATGTTGTCGCGCGCGGCTTCCAACATCAACTTCCTGTGGCGAACGTGGAAGGTCAGCTGGCGAGCAGCGTAGTCATCCATCTCACCCGTCTCGATTTTCGCCTCGATCGCCTGTTCCGCAGCCTCGATCATCCGCTCTGCCGAACTGAAAGCCAGCCGCCTGCTGCGCCGCCAAGACATGGCCAACAGGATTGCCGGCTTGTCCTCGATCACCTGCCATGGCAACTTGCTTGCCAGTTCGTCCAGCCGTTGCAGCAGCCCGGCATAGATCATTTGTTCGGCCATGTTTTCGATCTGCGCCGCCAGGAATTCCTGATCAGCGCTTTGCTCTGCATGTTCCAGCGCCAGGTGGTAATCGCCCGAATCCGCATAGAAGCGGCTTGCCCGGCGGTGCAGTTCCGCTGCCCGTTGCGGCGCCAGTTTTGTCAGACGCCCACGCACCATTTCCCGAAACAGCTTGTAATGGCGATATTCGCCGAGTTCCCGGTCCAGCTCGATCAGGAACAGACCGCGCTCGAACGCCTCGTCGAGGTAGTGACGCGCTTCGTTCTGGCCGATTACCGCCGCGCAGGCAGATGGCGTAAGCTCCTTGAGGATGGACGTATCGATGATGAAGTCGCGCAGCTCCTTGGGCAGGCCCTCGACCACTTCCTCGTGGAAATAGCTGGCGTATTCATAACGCAACCGGCTCTCCGCCCTTTCCGGCTTTTCCTCGCGCAGGCTGTCCTTGTGCCAGGTTTGCGACGCGAGGATAAGGCCGGCTGCCCAGCCCTGCGTATCGGAAATCATGCGCTGTAACTGCGATGCTGTTGGCTTCGAGCCAATCTCCTGCCGCAACAGGGTGCTTGCCTCTTCGGCATCGAAGGACAGGTCCTGCATGCCGATTTCCAGCAGGTAACCCAGCGACCTTATCCGGGCGAGGTGCAATTCGTTTTCCCCGCGCGAAGCAATCACCGTGGTCAGGCCATCGCGCGAGCTGAAAATAAGCTGCTCTACAAACTCGTGAACTTCCTTGGGCAGCAACTGGACATCGTCGATGAAAAGGATCGGCGCTGAACCGGATCGCTTACCCAGTTCCACAAACCATGATCGGGGATCGGTGGATGCAACCCCCAGACCCGCCACGGTGCAGGCCTGCGACAAGGCTTCAAGGAAGGTTTCGAGGCTGTCGATTCCGGCCCGCGCCGCAAGCCAAAGCACCGAACGACCGCCTTCGCAAAGCACATCGGCCCAGCGAAGCATGGCCGTGGTTTTCCCGAAGCCCGCGGGTGCAATGACTGTCACCGCCCGATAATTTCCGATCTTGCCCGCCAGGGCCTCGATCCTGTCACGCTTCACATATGCGCGCGCCGAACGCGGCGGCACGATGGTTGTCTGGACTACGCCCAATCTCTCAAACCTCTTCCCACATCCCGGTCGGTCTGTTCCGCCAACTTCGGTAACCCTTATCCTCCACCGAAACATGTCTTGCAAGGGTCATTTCCTATCCGCAGATAGGTGTTGATCGGCCGCTTGCTCTGCACCCTGCAATCAAAGGAGCGTCTTCTGCGAACGGAGCGGGCGTTGGGAGAGCTAAATGGACTTTGATCTACCAGAAGAACACAGCGCCTTTCGCGATGTGATCCGGCGCTGGGTGGAGAACGAGTGCCCCAAGGATTGGGCGCGCGAGCTTGAAGCCGACGAAGACAATTATCCGCACGCCTTGTGGGACAAGTTTACCGAAGCGGGCATGCACGGCGTGGGAATTGACGAGGAGTTCGGCGGCCAGGGCGGCGACGTGCTGATGCAGATGGTGCTGGCACGCGAACTGGCTCGTTCACTGGGCGGTCTTGCCTGGATCTGGGGTATCACCTCGTTCGCGGGTTCGAAGTCCATCGGCCTTTATGGAACAGCCGAACAGAAGGCCAGGTACCTGCCCAAGATCGCCGCCGGTGAATTGAAGGCGGCCATTTCATTCACCGAGCCAGGCGGCGGCACCGACCTTCTGGGCAGCATGGCAACTACTGCAGAACGGGTTGACGGCGGCTGGATAATCAATGGCGAAAAGATTTGGAGCTCGTCTGCCCACGTGGCGGATTATCTGCTGTGCATCGCGCGTTCGGACAAGAACATCGAGAAGGCTCACCAGGGGCTTACCCTGTTCTGGGTTCCGGCCGATGCGCAAGGCGTTTCGATCACCCCGCTGCCCAAGCTTGGCATGCGGTCGATGGGCAGTTGCACGGTTGTTTACAATAACGTGTTCGTGGCTGACGAGAACGTCCTCGCCGAGCCGCACAACGCCTGGTACACGTTGCTGCCCACGCTGAACAACGAACGCATCATGGTCGGCGCATTTTGCCTCGGCGTGATCGACGGTGTGCTGGAAGATGCGCTGGCCTATGTCATGCAGCGCAAGGCGTTTGGCCGATACATCGGCGAGTTCCAAGCCTTGCAGCATTACATCGCCGATATTGCGACCATGCAGAAGACGACAGAGCTTCTCCTGTATTTTTGCGCCTCGAAACAAGCCTGCGGAGAGCCTGTGGGGAACGAGGCCAACATGCTGAAGCTGCAGGCATCCGAAGCTGCCAACCACGCTGCCGACCTGGGCATCCAGATACTGGGCGGGATGGGCTATTCAGCCGAGACCGACATGCAGCGATACTGGCGCGACAGCCGCCTGTGGCGGATCGGCCCAATTACCAACGAAATGGTCAAGAACGGCATTGCCCAGTCGCTAGGCCTTCCCCGGTCATACTGATCACAAAAGGACTATACTCACATGAAAGCTCTCTTGCTTGAAACCACAGACGGTCCCGAATCCGTCCGGGTCGCCGATGTGGAAACGCCTGAACCGGCAGCCGGCGAAGTGCGCGTAGCGATCAAGGCGGCATCAATGAACCACCGTGAAATGTGGATTTCGCGCGGCCTCTATCCCGGCATGGTCACTCCGTGCACGATGGGCTGTGATGGCGCCGGTGTGGTCGACATGATCGGTGATGGCGTCGCAGGTGTGAACATCGGCGACGAGGTGGTGCTTTACCCGGGCCGCGACTGGGGGCCAAACCGCCATGCCCCGCTCCCCGAATTCGGCCTTCTGGGAATGCCGCACCCGGGCACGATCGCGGAGTATGTCTGCGTTCCGGCCGACAACCTTGCTCCCAAGCCTGCGGGCATGAGCTGGGAAGAGGCCGCAGCATCGATCCTCACCGGGCTGACCGCCTGGCGAGCGCTGATGTTCAAGGGCCAGTTGCAGCCTACCGACACCGTGCTGATCAGCGGCGTTGGCGGCGGCGTGGCAACCTTCGGGCTTGCTTATGCCGTAGCGCTGGGCTGCAAGGTCTATGTCACCGGCGAAAGCGAGGAAGTGATCGAACGGGCCAAAAGCATGGGCGCGGTGGACGGCCTGCTCTACACCGATCCCGAATGGCGCAAGAAGGTCGGCCTGATGACTGGCGGGATCGACGTGGTTCTCGATGGCGCACCGGGGCCGAGCTACGCCAACTATATCCGGGCCATCAAGCCCGGCGCCCGCATCGTGATCTATGGCTCCACCGCCGGCGACAAGTTCGAGATCACCGCCACCGGGGTGTTCCTGAAGAGCGCCAGCATCGTTGGCAGCCAGGTCGGCGATCCGCAGGATTTCCGCGACATGTTGGCCTTCATCGACAAGCACGACATCCGCCCGGTGATCGAAAAGACTTTCCCGCTGGCAGAGGCCGACAAGGCGCTGCTTTACCTTGAAAACGATCACAAGTTCGGCAAGGTGGCGATCACCGTATGAACGAACTGTTTGACCTGACAGGGAAGGCGGCGCTGGTGACCGGCGGCGCCCAGGGCCTTGGCCGCATGATTGCAGAAGGCCTGCTGAAAGCCGGCGCAACTGTCGCCATCACCTCGCGCAAGGAAGACATCTGCAACGCCGCGGCAGAGGAGATGTCCAAGCTGGGAACCTGCACTTCTCTGCCCTGCGACCTTTCCAGCGCGGAAGCTGCGGTTGATCTGGCCGCGCGGGTGAAGGCCGAATTTGGCGAAAAGTTGCATATCCTGGTCAACAATGCGGGAAAGACCTGGGGCGGGAAGCTGGATGATTTTCCCGACAAGGCCTGGCCAGGCGTGATGATGGTAAACGTGCAGGCGCCTTTTACCCTGATCCGCGAACTGCTGCCCGCGCTGGAAGCAGGCGGCACCAGCGACGATCCCGCCCGCATCATCAACATCGGTTCTATCGCCGGTCTGAAAACCGCGCGCCTCTCCGCCTATTCCTATTCTTCCAGCAAAGCCGCGATCCACATGTTAAGCCGCGATCTAGCGGGCGATCTGGCGGACCGGAACATCAATGTGAACGCGCTGGTTCCAGGCTTCTTTCCCACGAAGATGACCGCACACCTGCGCGATGAGGACGAGGTTGACCCGGCAGTGCTGGCGAAGATACCGATGGCGCGACTGGGCCGTCCGGACGAAATCGCCGGTTCGGTGGTTTTCCTCTCTTCCCGTGCCGGTGCCTACATCACCGGCGTCGCGCTTCCCGTCGATGGCGGCGCGGCTGGCTGCGGATAGAACTGCAATTCCCACTGTCCCTATCCTTGGAGAGGGGAACTGGTGGCTGTTGGACTGAAGTAAGATGCGCGAAGTTGAGCGGGAATTGGAGAAGGCACGCGTGTCTGGTAATGGCGAAGATGCGGCCAGCATTCGGATCAGCGTAAGTCCGCTTGCCGACATGCTGCTCAAGGCCTGGGATGCCCATCCGGAAAAGGAAGCGCTGGTCTTCCCTGCGGGCAGGCGCAGCTATGACGATGTCGTGCAATCGGTGCTGCACCGCGCACGCGGCCTGATCGGGCTGGGAATCAAGCAGGGTGACCATGTCGGCATTCTGCTGCCTTCCGGCATCGATTTTGTGGAAACGCTGTTTGCGGTCTCCATGGTCGGCGGTGTTTCAGTGCTGATGAACGCCCGCTATCGCGCGCCCGAAATTGCCTACGTGATCGAAAATGCAGACCTTGTGGCCGTCGTCACCAACAGTGAGGCCGATGATTTCGTCGATTTCACCACGCGTTTGGCCGAAGCCTTCCCCGAAATCGACGAGTGCAAGGATCCCATGACGCTGCAGGTGTCGCAGGCTCCGTTGCTACGGTGCCTTGTCCTGAATGGCGGCAAGCAGGCACCCGGTTTTATCGACCAGCAGGCTTTCGATGCCGTCGCGCAAAGCGTTGACGAAAGCCTTGTGCATGATGCACGGCTTTCGGTACGCCTGCGCAATACCTGCATGATCCTGTATACTTCGGGGACATCGGCAAATCCCAAGGGCTGCGTACTGTCGAACGAGGCGATCTCGCGCGAGGCCAGCAACCTTGCCCGCAACCGCTGGGCCTTCAAGGAAGACGAGCGCGTGTGGTCGCCCATGCCGCTGTTCCATATCGCCGCCATGCTAGCGATGCTGGGCGCGGTGGAAGTTGGCGGCACATTCATCGGCCAGCCGCATTTCGATGCGGGGGAAAGCCTGCGACAGATCGAGGCGGAACGCGCAACCATGCTGTTCCTTCCGTTCGTCACCTTCCACCAGGCCATGATCGCCCACTGCGATTGGGACAAGACCGACATGAGCAGCGTGCGTCTGATGAACAGCTGTTTCAGCCAGATGCCGCGATCCATAGGCGATGCCTATCGCCAGAAGATGCCCGATGCGTTGCAGGTAGGCACCTTCGGCATGTCGGAAGCCAGCGGGATCGTGACCACCGGCGGGTATGGCATGGACCCGGAATTGGGTTTCAAGACGCTGGGCTACCCGCTCAAGGGTGTATCGGTGCGCATCGTTGATACAGAAAC
>JAKFWB010000462.1 GCA_021732945.1 Porphyrobacter sp. | reverse complement strand
GGCCAGATCACCGGCAACTTCACCGTCAAGGACGCCAACGACCTCTCGGTGCTGCTGCGGGCGGGCGCGCTGCCGGCCAAGCTCACCGTGGTCGAGCGCCGCGTGGTCGGGCCCGGCCTCGGCCGCGACTCGATCGAGGCCGGCGAGAAGGCGACTCTGGTGGCCGCCGCCCTCGTCATCATCTTCATGTTCGCGACCTACGGCGTCTTCGGTTTCATCGCCAACATCGCCCTCATCGTGCATGTGGGCCTGATTCTCGGGCTGATGTCGGTGCTGGAGGCGACCATGACCCTGCCGGGCATCGCCGGCATCGTGCTCACCATCGGCACCGCGGTCGATTCGAACGTGCTGATCTACGAGCGCATGCGCGAGGAGGCCCGCTCGGGCCGCTCCCTGGTCTCGGCGCTCCAGGCCGGCTTCGACCGGGCGTTCGCCACCATCATCGACTCGAACTCGACCATGGCGATCGCCGCCCTGCTCCTGTTCTTCATGGGCTCCGGCCCGGTGAAGGGCTTTGCCGTGGTGCTGGTGATCGGCCTGTTCACCTCGGTCTTCACCGGCGTGACGCTGACCCGCCTGCTCGTTGCCGGATGGCTGCGTTCTGCGCGCCCGTCCGACATCAACATCTGAAAGGAACGAGACGATGAAACTCCTGAAGCTCGTCCCCGACAATACCAATATCAAGTTCCTGAAGCTGCGCATTCCGTTCTTCGTGCTCAGCCTTGTGCTGATTTTTGGCAGCTGGGCAGCGGTTCTGGTCAACGGCCTCAATTTCGGGGTCGATTTTGCTGGCGGCCAGGAAGTGCGCATGACCTTTGAGGAGCGCGAGACTGCGCCGATCCCGAGCTTGCGCGAACTGGTCGGCGGGCTTGGCTATGGCGAGCCGGTGGTGCAGGAATTCGGCGCGCCCAATCAGGTCTCGGTGCGGGTGGCTCTGCCCGAAGGGACCGAGGACACGCCGGGCGCCGCAACTGCGATTGGGGCAAAGGTGATTGCCGCGATTGCCAAGCAATATCCCGATGCGCGCACGGACGGGAACGACACGGTGTCGGGCAAGGTCGCAGGCGAATTTCGCAATTCCGCGATCCTTGCCTTGCTGGCCGCGATGGCAGCGGTTTCGGTCTATATCTGGGTGCGGTTTGAATGGCAGTTCGGCGTCGGCGCGATGTTTGCGCTGGTGCATGACGTGTCAGTGACCGTTGGGCTGTTCGCGCTGACGCAGATGGAATTCAGCTTGCAGATCGTCGCCGCGATCCTTGCGATCATTGGCTATTCGCTGAATGACACCATCGTGGTTTACGACCGGATCCGCGAGAACCTCAAGAAGTTCCGCAAGATGCCGCTGCCCGAGCTGCTCGACCTGTCGGTCAACGAAACGCTGGCCCGCACCATGATGACGTCGCTGACGCTGTTTGTGGCGCTGGTTCCGCTACTGATTTTCGGCCCGCCAAGCCTGTTCGGGATGGTCGCCGCGATCACCGTGGGCCTGTTCATCGGCACCTATTCGAGCGTCTATATGGCTGGGCCGCTGCTGATCTGGATGGGGGTGACCTCGGACAGTTTCGTGCCGCAGGAAAGCAAGGAAGACCGGCAGGAAAAGATCGCGCGCGGCGAGGCGTGAGCTATCCTCGCTCATCCTGAGCCGGTGTCGCTGCGCGACAGCTTCGCTTCCGAAGGATGCCGCGCCAGACCCTTCGACAAGCTCAGGGTGAGCGAAAGCTTGGTATCAAGCCTGCCCCAACAGCCGCGCATAATGCGCGGCCAGCGCGGCGGCGTTGGCATCCCAGCTGAATGCTTCGGTTAGCGCCGCCACGGCCTCGCGCGGGGGCGGGGCGGCGAGCACTTCCTTGATCCCGGCGGCTACGGCCTCAACGTTCCGCTCCACCAGCCGCCCGGCGGTATCGCCTGTAATCAATTCGCGCGCGCCGCCAACGTCGGTTGTCACCACCGGCGTGCCGCAGGCGAGGGCTTCGACCCAGGCATTGGCAAGTCCCTCGCTGACAGTTGGCAACACCATCACATCGGCAGCGGACAGGATCAGCGGCAGCAAATCGTGATCAATCGACCCGGCAAAATGCACCCGGTCCGCCACGCCTTGGCTTGTCGCCAGCATGCGCAGCTGGGCTTCGTCCTCGCCCTTGCCGATCAGGATCAGCCGCGCATCGGGGATCGCCGCCAGCGCAGCAATCGCGATTCCCTGCCCCTTGCGCTCGATCAGCGCGCCGACGCAGGCCAGCACCGGGACATTCTCAGGCAGGATAAAGCCCAGCTCCCGGCTCAGCTGGCTACGCAATTGCTGATGCGCAAAGGGGCGGAAGCGATCACGATCCAGCCCGGTGTAATGCACCGTGATCTTTTCGGCATCCATCCCCATCAACGCCATCTGCTCCGCAAGATCGCGGCTGACGGCCAGCAGGCCAGATGCGGTGCACGCTGCATCCAGCATCTGGCTGCGGGCAAAGCCCTGTTCGCCCCAGAAGCTGATATCGCTGCCACGGGCCTTGATCGATAGCGGCAGCTTCATCGTGCGGGCGACCTCCGCTGCGGCGGGGCCATCAGGGAAAAAGAACTGCGCATCCAGCATGTCGATCGGGGCTTCGGCGTGGATCCGGCGCGCCAGCGGCAGCACGGCGCGGGCGATGGCGGCTGCATTGCGGCGCGCGCCGATGCGCGGGATCAGGGTGAAATGGGGGCGGTAGACGGTAATCCCGCCTTCGTCTGCCTGCGCCGGAAGCTCGGCCAGCGGGCGATATCGGCCCAACGCGATGGGGGGTAGACCAATCGGGCTGATCACCGTCACCCGCCAATCACCACGCTTGGCCAAGGCCTCCAGCGAACGCGCAACAAAGGTGCCGAAGCGCGGGTTCGCGGCATTGGGATACAGCGTCGAAAGGGAGACCACGTGCTTCATCGGGGCGGCGCCTTACAGCGGCCTGACCAACATGATCGCCGCCGCGATCCAGGCCGGATTGTCGACCACGACCTGCTTTTGCCCGGCGCCCGGTGGGAGCAGACCTATCAGCGTGCCGCGCCGATCAATCAGCCGACCAAAGGCAAAGCGTCCACCGGGGCGGGGCACGAGGCAATCGCGGTTCATGGCCCGATTGATCGCACCATTGGTATTGGCCGGATCAATCGGACGCAGCCAGATAAAGTCGCCGGGGCGATACTCGCCCACGCTGGCGCTGACTTCCAGCACCATCAGCGGCGGGCCATCCTCGCCCGCCAATTCGCTCGGCAGCAGCGCTTCACGCGATGCAGTCAGCGCTTGCGCCCCACTGGCGGCGAGCTCGGCAATGATCTGCGCGGGCGCGGATGCTTCGGCGCGCATCAGGCTGGCCGGTTCCACGCCGAGCGCGGCGGCGATCCGGTTCATCCAGCTGAGTGACAGGCTGCGCATCCCGGTTTCCAGCCGCCCGATGGTCTGTGCGGTGGTGGGCGGATCACAGGCGGCGGCCAGATCGGCCAGCGTGAACCCCTTGGCTTTGCGGATATCGCGGATGCGGTTCAAAACAGGACTCTCCCACTAACCGATTTGGTTCTTTCCTACACTTGTTGCGGCTTGGCAAGCCGCTTGTCATCAACAAGCGGAGAAGCAGCCATGAAGCGCCAACTGGTCGAACGCGAACTCACCCCGGAAGGGCCACGGCGCCGCCAAGCCGATGCAGGCGGGCGGCGACCCAGCCGCACGGTGACGGTCAACCTTGCTGAAAGTCCGCTCGCCTGGCTGCATTCCCGCGGGCATCTGGATGATCGGTTGTTCGATGCAGGCGAGAAGCTGCGGGGCGATTATGAACGCGCTCAGCTGTCTGCCAGCATCACCATGCGCTGGGATCCGGTGCAGGTGAAATCGACCGGCGAGCGGGGGCTCTCATCAAGCGAGCGCCAAATTCTGGCCCGCCAGCGGTTTGATGGCGCCATCCGGGCAGCGGGCAAGGGGCTGGAAGATGTGCTGTGGCGGGTGGTCTGCGCCGGCGAGGCGTTGCCCGATGCGGAAAAAACGCTCGGCTGGCCTGCGCGCAGTGGAAAGCTGGTGCTCAAGATCGCGCTGGAGCGGGTGGCGGAATATTACCGCATCACCTGACGTTGGCGATCAGGCCATTGCCCCATACATGAACCGCTCTTCGGCAATCTTTCCGCCCTTGACAGTATAGAGCCCGATTTCCGCCATTTGCGAACGTTCGCCATGCATCGTCACGTCCATCGTGAACCGCCGTGCCTGCTTCACTGCTGCAAGCGCGAAGCCACCAGTGTCCGCAGCACGGGCAGCACGTCGGTTTCGAACCATGCATTCCGCTCCATCCACAGCCGTGACCGCCAGGCGGGGTGGGGCAGGGCGATGAACGCGGCATCCCGGTCGAAGCGCCGTACCCTCTCGGTCAGCGACAATTTTTTGGTCTCGGGAGCATAGGCGGTTTGCGCATAGGTGCCCACCAGCAGGGTCAGCCGGTCTGCGGGCAGGATCGCCTGGATCAGGCCATGCCACTGCGGCGCGCATTCAGGGCGCGGCGGGGCGTCCCCGCCTTTTGCCTTGCCCGGATAGCAAAAGCCCATCGGCATCAGCGCGACCTGCGCGGCATCATAAAAGGCGGTCTTGTCGATCCCAAGCCAATCGCGCAGCCGGTCGCCGCTGTCATCGTCCCACGGCACGCCGCTGGCATGGACTTTCGTCCCCGGGGCCTGACCGATGATCAGCAACCGGCTGGTGGACGAAAACTGCGTCACCGGGCGCGGGCCCAGCGGCAGGTGCGCCGCGCACAAGGTGCAGACAGCGATCTGTATCCGTAGCGCTTCGGTCTGGTTGGGCTGCGTGGGCACTGGCTTACTCCTCAACCTGTTCGGCCAGCACCAGCCAGCGTTCTTCGGCGGTGTCTTTTTCGGCCCGCGCGTTGGCCACGCCTTGGCTGAGCGTCGCGAAGCGTTGCGGGTCCTTGGCATAGAGTTCGGGATCGTTCAGCAGCGCCTCGCCGCGGGCGATGATGGTATCGAGTTCGGCGATCCGGTCAGGCAGGATTTCGTAATCGCGCTGGTCTTTGTAGGAAAGTTTCGCGGCAGGGGCGGGTTTGCCCGGCGGGGTGATCCCAGCCTCGCTTTGGCCTGCGTTTGGGCGGGTATTGCGCGGGTTATGGCCCGGTTGAGCCCCGCTAGACCCCTGATTGCGTTTGGCTTCCCAATCGGCGTAGCCGCCGGCAATAATGTCCACCTTGCCTGATCCGTCGAGGCCCAGGGTGACCGTCACCGTGCGATCAAGAAAGTCGCGATCGTGGCTGACAATCAGCACCGTGCCGTCGAAATCGGCGATAACTTCCTGAAGCAAATCAAGCGTTTCAAGGTCGAGATCATTGGTCGGCTCGTCCAGCACCAAGAGGTTGGCAGTGCGCGCAAATTCGCGCGCCAGCAGCAGCCGCGACCGTTCCCCGCCCGACAGGATGCCGACTTTCGTGTCGACCAGGCCGGGATCGAACAGGAAGTCTTTGAGATAGGACATCACATGCTTGCGCACCCCCCGAACATCGATCCAGTCGCCCCCTTCGGCGAGGATCTGGCGGACGGTGGCATTGGGTTCGAGCAGCTTCCTCTGCTGATCGATCATCACGCCTGAAAGGGTGCGGGCATGGGTGACGGTGCCGGTGTCGGGCTCCAGCTCTTTCGTGAGCATTTTCAGCAAGGTAGTTTTGCCCGCGCCGTTCGAGCCGACGATCCCGATGCGGTCACCATTCTGGATGCGCAGGCTGAACGGCTTGATGATCTGGCGCTCGCCATAAGTCTTTGAAATGCCTTCCGCCACGATCACCGACTTGGATTTGAAGTCGTCATCGCTCGAAAGCTTCAGCTTGGCGGTCCCCGTGCCGGAGATCATCGAAGCCCGGGCAGCGCGCATCTGGAACAGCTTCTCCAGCCGCCCCTGATTGCGCTTGCGCCGCGCCGTGACCCCGCGTTCCAGCCAGTGGGCTTCGATCTTGAGCTTGGCGTCCATCCGGTCGGCCGCGCGGGCTTCCTCGGCATAGACCTGTTCTTCCCACGCCTCGTACCCGCCAAAGCCAACCTCCTTGCGCCGCAGCGCCCCGCGGTCGAGCCACAGCGTCGCGCGGG
This sequence comes from Porphyrobacter sp., assembly GCA_021732945.1. Classification (GTDB taxonomy): domain Bacteria; phylum Pseudomonadota; class Alphaproteobacteria; order Sphingomonadales; family Sphingomonadaceae; genus Erythrobacter. The sequence continues at coordinate 3,606 of JAKFWB010000462.1, read as the reverse complement.
TCAGGCGGGTGAGGAAGGTGCGGTCATGGCTAATCGTGATAAATGCGCCGCGATAACGGGTCAGCCAGTCTTCGAGCCAGTCGATTGCCGATAGATCGAGGTGGTTGGTCGGCTCGTCCAGCAGCAGCAGATCGGGGTCTTGCGCCAACGCCCGGGCGATTGCCGCGCGGCGCCGTTCGCCGCCGCTGGCGGTGGCTGACAGGCGGCCCATATCGATGCCGAGTTGGCCCGCGATGGCTTCCACTTGGTGCGCAGCGGGGGGATCGCCTCCTCCAATAGCGAAATCCATCAGCGTTCCGGTGCCGGAGAAGTCCGGGTCCTGCTCCAGAAACACAATCCGGGCACCGGACTTCAAGCGGCGGGCGCCCCGGTCGGCATCGATCTGGCCGGTGATCAGTCGCAGCAGCGTGGTCTTGCCCGCGCCATTGCGCCCGATCAGTGCCAGCCGGTCACCGGGCAACACGTACAGATCAATTGGCGCAGCGCCGCTATCAGCGGCGGGGCCGCCAAACAGCCAGCGCCCGCCTTGTTGCAGGGCAAGACCTTCGAGCGAAAAGATAGGAGGTTGCGCCATGCGACGCGCCACTTACTGGCTTGACGCCCGCCTCACAAGCCTGCGTTACCAAGATGGTTCAGTCACCCGAAAGCCGGATGGGTGCAGAGGCCGCTGCGAACTGGAGACAATACACTATGATCCGCACCGTCCTTGCTCTGATGGCGGCGAGCGCCACGACGCTCCCGTCCGCTGCAATCGCCGCTGCCGAAGTTGATCTCAAGGCCACAGGCCCGGTGGTTGAACTGAGCGTGTTTGAAAGCGTTTCAGTCGCGCCCGATATTGCCACGATTGGCGCGGGCGTCACGACCGATGGACCGACGGCGACTGAAGCTTTGCGGCAGAATTCAGCCCAAATGCAAATGCTGGTGATGCGCATCAAGGCGCTGGGCGTGACCGAGAACGATATTCAGACCACCGGGATCAGCCTTAGTCCGCGCTATGACTATGATCAGGCGAGTCAGCGCCCGGTTTTTCGCGACTATCAGGCAGTAAACCGCGTCAACGTGATCCTGCGCAAGATTGGCGACGCCGGCCAGGTGCTTGACGCGCTGGTCGAAGCCGGTGCGAATGATCTGAGCGGCCCCAGCTTTGCGCTTGAAAACGACGATGCTGCCAAGGACGCAGCGCGCGAACGCGCCGTTGAACGCGCGCAGACGCGAGCCAAGAGCTATGCCGCGATGCTCGGCTATGATGACGCAAGGGTGCTGGCCATCGCCGAGGCCATCGAGGGAAGCGGGCCCATCCCGGAAATGGCAATGATGAAGGTGAGCAGCGATGGAGCCGTTGCGCCACCGGTGCAGCCGGGCATGGTGTCGACCGGGATCAGCATCACCATCACCTACGAATTGGTAAGGGGCACAGTTGTTACTGCGCCGTGATAATCATTCACCGCTTGTTCAATGGACCCCCTGTAGTCATGTTGGTGTGATGATACCGTTTCGGCCTTTGATTTTCGTATGCTTTGCCGCGCTGACCCTGGCCGGTGTGCCCGTGTCGGCGCAGGATCAATTGCGCGGGGACCAGGGTGAGGCGCGGCGCGAGGCCTTGGCTGGCACCCAGCTTTCGCTGCGCGAGATCGAGCGGAAGATCCTGCCACAGATGAGCGGCGCGGAGTACCTTGGCCCGGCCTATGATTCGACCGCACGGGCCTATCGCCTCAAGTTCATTCGCGATGGCCGCGTGTCCTATGTCGATGTTGATGCCCGCACGGGGCGCATCATCGGCCGTTCGCGCTAACCGGCAGGCCGCCATGCAAGATCATCGGGGGAAAGCCGGGGTGCAGGCAGCGGCCGCTTGCTTGACGCTGGCGGCGCGAGAGCGCACCACCCGGCCAACGACAATGCAGGAAAATGGTGGATTATGCGCATTCTGATCGTCGAAGACGAACCGACCCTTGGCGCACAGCTCAAGTCAACGCTGGAGGGGCAGGGCTATGCTGTTGATCTCTCAGCCGATGGCGAGGACGGGCACTTCATGGGCTCGACTGAGGATTATGACGCGGTGGTGCTGGACCTTGGCTTGCCCGAAATCGACGGGCTGACCGTGCTCGGCATGTGGCGGCGCGAAGGGCGCACCTTCCCGGTGCTGGTGCTGACCGCGCGCGATTCATGGTCCGACAAGGTTGCCGGGCTGGATGCGGGCGCGGATGATTATCTTGCCAAGCCATTCCAGACCGAAGAACTGATCGCCCGGCTGCGCGCGCTGATCCGCCGCGCCTCGGGCAATACCTCGTCCGAACTGAATGCGGGCGATGTGCGGCTGGATACCCGCTCGGGCCGGGTGACGCTCGATGGCGAGCCGGTGAAACTGACCGCGCAGGAATACAAGCTCTTAAGCTACCTGATGCACCACAAGGGCAAGGTCGTGAGCCGCACCGAGTTGATCGAGCACATTTATGATCAGGATTTCGACCGGGATTCGAACACCATCGAAGTCTTCGTCACCCGCATCCGCAAGAAGCTTGGCGCAGACGTGATAACGACCATCCGTGGCCTCGGTTACAGCCTCGACGACCCCGCCGACCAGCCGCGCGCCTGAGGCTGCGGCTGCGGGCGGTGACGCACGCAAGGCCTTGCCTCAGGGCGAGGCCGTTGCTGTGGCAGATGAAGTAGCGGTACCGCGTCCTGCCGCCCCGCGCGCCAGCCTTGCGCGGCGCATGGGGTTGATCGCGGCGGGGTGGATTTTCGTGCTGCTGCTGGGCGGGGGGATCGCGCTCGAACGCACGCTCACATCGCAGGTGGAAGCCAATTTCGACGAGCAGCTCGATTACATCCTGACCGCGATGGTCGCATCGGCGGAAATCGATCCCAATGGTGAGGTCTATTTCTATCGCACCTTGGGCGATCAGCGGTTTCTGGAACCGGGCAGTGGGCTCTATTGGCAGATCAGCGGGGGGAACTACGAACCCTGGCCCTCGCGCAGCCTGTGGGATCGCACGCTGAAGTTGCAGGGCGTGACTGCTGGCACCGCAGCGCATTTCGACAGCAATGCGCATTTCTATAACTCCGATCAGTTCAATGGCGAGCCGCTGCGGATTGCCGAACGCACGGTGATCCTGCCCGGCAGCGAAACCCGCTGGACCTTTGCCGTTGCCAGCGCGACCGAGCAGGTGGACACCCAAATCGGCCGGGTGCGGCTGATCCTGATCTGGAGTTTCGCAGTCTTGGGCCTCGGCCTGCTGCTGATGTCGTTGATGCAGATCCGCTATGGCCTTTCGCCGCTGCGCCGGGTGCGTGCGGCAATTCAGAATCTTCGCACGACTGGGGCTGGGCGGATCACCGAGCCGCTGCCGCTGGAAGTTCAACCGCTTGTCGAAGAATTGAACGCACTGCTCGATCATTCCGAAAAACAGGCGGAAGAAGCGCGGCGCCATGCGGGCAATCTCGCCCATGCGCTCAAGACCCCCCTGACAGTGCTGACCAACGCCGCCACCGCCCGCGCGCCTGACCTTGGCGAGGCGGTGATGCGCGAAACCCGCACGATGCAGCGCCATGTCGACCATCACCTTGCCCGCGCGCGCGCGGTGGGTCGCCGTGCGGTGGGTCTTGCGC
>JAKFWB010000446.1 GCA_021732945.1 Porphyrobacter sp. | reverse complement strand
GTGGTCTTCCATGATCGAGCTGCCAGTGACCACTGCGATGCTGGGCGGGCGGCGCGTGGCGGCCGGCGGGGGCGGGTTTTTCCGCGTGCTTCCCTATGCCTTTTCACGCTGGGCGATCCGGCAGGTCAACCGCGACGAAGGCCGCCCGGCGATGTTCTATTTCCACCCGTGGGAGGTCGATCCCGATCAACCACGCGTGCCCCACGCCCCGCTGCGTTCGCGCCTGCGCCACTATACGGGCCTAACAAGGATGGCCGGCAAGTTGAGCGATCTCGTGCACGAGTTCCGGTGGGGCCGGGTGGACATGATTGCCCACCGTGAAGCTGCGCGCGCGGGCGAGCTTGAACCGCTTGAACTGACCCCGGATGCGGCGCTGTGAACGCGCCGGTCAAAACGGCTGAAAGCGTCCGCCAAGTCGATTTTCGCGACACGGCGGATGTGCGCCGGATCGACAGCTTTGTCGCCGAGGCGTGCGCCAGCCTGTTCCACCGCCCGGCATGGTTGCAGGCGGTGGCCGCAGGATCGGGTCATCGCGCTGCCGGGCTGGTGTCCGAACGCTTGGGCGTAATCACCGGATGGCTGCCATTGACCGAAGTGCGCTCGCCTTTGTTCGGCAAGGCGCTGGTATCGAGCGGCTTCGGAGTCGGCGGCGGTATCTGCGCCGATCATCCTGCCTCAGTGCAGGCGCTGGCCGATGCGGCCATGGAACGTGCCACGCGCGGCGGCTTTGCTGGGGTGGAACTGCGCGGCGGATCTATCCCGCAAGGGTGGGACAAATGGTCAGACAAGCATTGCGGGTTTGAACGCCCGCTTGCCGCTGATGACGAGGCGGAACTGCTTGCCATCCCGCGCAAGGCCCGCGCTGAAGTGCGCAAGGGGTTGACCTTCGGGCACCGTGTGACCATCGGGCGCGGGCGCGATGATCGCGCGGCGCATTACGCCTGCTACAGCGAAAGCGTGCGCAATCTCGGCACCCCGGTGTTTCCGCGCAAGCTGTTTGCAGCGATGCTCGATGGGTTTCCCGACAGCAGCGACATCCTTACCGTGTGGCAGGGGGAGACCCCGCTCGCCAGCGTGCTGAGCTTCTACCACGATGGCGCCGTGATGCCCTTCTGGGGCGGGGGCAACCACGCCGCCCGGCCAGCGCGCGCCAATGAGCTGATGTATTACGAGCTGATGCTCCACGCGCGGCGCAAGGGCACGACGCGGTTCGATTTCGGGCGCTCCAAAACGGGCAGCGGGCCGTTCAGCTTCAAGAAGAACTGGGGCTTTGAGCCAGTGCCGCTCACCTATGGCGCGTGGACCGCGCCGGGCGCACCTCCGCGCAATATCGACCCCACCGATGCGAGCTATTCGCGCAAGATTGAGCTGTGGAAGAAGCTACCGCTGCCGGTCGCCAACACATTGGGGCCGTGGATCGCACGCGGATTGGCGTGATGGGGGAGATCCTGTTTCTCGCCCACCGCTTGCCATTCCCACCGGATCGCGGCGACCGGATCCGCTCGCACCATTTGCTGAAGGCGCTGGCCAAGCTGGCACCAGTGCATGTCGGGTGCTTTGCGGAAGGTGACCCGGCGGGGCAAGCGGCGCTTGCTGACGTTGCCGCAACCCATTGCATTGTCCCGCGCGGCAAGCCGTTGGCGCTCGCCGGGATCGAAGCTGTGCTGATTGGTAAGCCTGTCAGCCTGACTGCCTTTCACAGCCGCAAGCTGGCACGCTGGGTGCGAGACACCATCGCCGCGCGCAATATCTCCGCCATCGTCGTCTTTTCCGGGCAGATGGGGCAATATGTCCCAGCGGAATTCAACGGCCGCGTGGTGGTCGATTTGTGCGACGTCGATAGCGCCAAGTTTGCGAGCTATGCCGACGCGGGTGAGCGCGCGTGGCTCAACGCGCGCGAGGCGCGGTTGCTGGCTTCAGAGGAAGAGCGGCTTGGCCACCGGGCGGATGCGACGCTGCTGATTTCCGATGCCGAGGCAGCGCTCTATCGCAGCGGCCTGACCGCGCCGGACGCTGTCGACATTCAGGTAATCGGCAACGGGATCGACGCGGCATTCTTCAATCCTGCTGGTGCCGTGCCACACCCGATCATCGCATGCCTGCCGGGACCGCATTTCACTTTCACCGGCCAGATGGATTACCGCCCCAACGAACAGGCGGCGCTGTGGGTGATCGAGGCGCTGATGCCCAAGCTGCGCGCGAACTATCCCACCGCGATGTTCCATATCGTCGGCCGCAATCCCACGGGCAAGCTGATGGCGCATCACGGAACCCCCGGCGTGCAGGTGTGGGGCGAGGTGGCCGATGTGCGCCCCTTCCTTGCCGCCGCCGACCTGGTGCTTGCCCCGCTGCTGATCGCGCGCGGGGTGCAGAACAAGGTGCTGGAGGCGATGGCGATGGCGAAAGCCGTAGTGGTCACACCTGATGCTGCCACCGGAATCGCCGCGCAAGACGGCGCGCATTGGCTGATCAGCCCGCCCGATCCTGAAGCGATGTGCGCCCGAATGGCCCCGCTGCTCGCTGACCCCGACGCGCGGGCGCAGATGGGCATGGCGGGACGGCAATTCGTGCTGGATCACCATGGGTGGGAGGCGATGCTGTCTCCTCTCGCCGCATTGGTTGGGATCGGCGGGGAAGGAGCACGCCATGCCGCCTGAGCCCGCCTCAATTCCTGCACCCGCAACCGCTCCGCTTGAACGTATCCCCGTCGCGTGGCGCATGCCGTTGCTGGCCCTGACGGTCGCATGGCTCGGCCTAATCGCCGTCACCGCCTCAAGCTGGGGCGAGATGCTGCACCAGTGGTGGAACATCGACACCTATGCACACCTGCTGCTGGTGCCCTTTATCACTGCGTGGCTGGTGGTCTTGAAGGAAGACGAACTTGCGCTGATGACACCGCGACCCTTCCGCGCTGGCCTCGCGCTCGTCGCCGCTGCGCTGGCGCTGTGGTGCGCGGGCCGTATCCTCGGCATCAATTTGCTGGCCCATGCTGGCGCCGTCGCCGCCGTGCAGGGGGCCGTGGTCGCGGTGCTGGGCGTGCGGGTTTCGCTGCTGCTGGCGCTGCCGCTCGCGATGATGGGCTTTCTTGTGCCCTTCGGAGACGAGATTGTCCCGCAGCTGCAACACATCACCGCCGATATCGCGATTGCGCTGACCCATTGGAGCGGCATTCCGGCGGAAATCGACAGCATCTATATCGACACCCCCGCCGGGCTGTTCATCGTTGCCGAGGCCTGTTCGGGCGTGAAGTTTCTGATCGCGATGGTGACCTTGGGCGTGTTGGTGTGCTTCACCCGCTTTGCCAGCTGGCGGCGGCGCGTGCTGTTTCTGGCCGCCTGTGTGATCGTGCCAATCCTCGCCAACGGGGTGCGGGCCTGGGCGACGATCTATGTGGCGCAATATGTTGGCGCGGAAACGGCCAGCGGGTTTGATCACATCGTCTATGGCTGGATCTTCTTCGCCATCGTGGTTGCCATGATGCTGGGCGGCGCGTGGCGCTGGTTTGAACGTGAGCCGGAGCAATATGGCTGGACGCCTGAGGCTCTGGCGGGCTGGGGCTGGGTCGAGCGCGCCGAGAGCCGCAGCCTTGCACCACTTGCCGCCGCGTTAGTGATCGCCGCAATGGCCGCGATTGCCGCGCTGGCCACCATGCTCTAGGCCGCCGCGCATGTGCGGAATTGCCGGGATCTTTCACGCCGAAACCCCCAAGCCGGTTGATCCGGTGCGGGTTGAGCGGATGTGCGATGCGCTCGCACACCGGGGGCCGGATGGGGCGGGCGTGTGGACCGATCACGGGGTCGGCCTCGGTCACCGGAGGCTCTCGATCATCGACGTCGCCGGATCGCCGCAGCCGATGCATTCGGCTGATGGCCGCGCGGTGATCGTATTCAATGGCGAGGTCTACAATTTCCGCGTCCTGCGCGCTGAGCTTGCACAGGCGGGTTTCACCTTCCGCACCAATGGCGACACCGAGGTGATCCTGGCCGCGTGGCAACGCTGGGGGCCGGATTGCCTCAAGCGGCTCGACGGGATGTTCGCTTTTGCACTCTATGATCGCGACAAGCGCCAGCTGTTCTTGGCGCGTGACCGGTTCGGGGTGAAGCCGCTGTTCTATGCCCCGCTGTCCGATGGCAGCATCGCCTTTGCTTCGGAGCTCAAGGGCCTGCTCGCGCACCCGCTGCTGCGCCGCCGGGTCAACCCGCAGGCGATTGAGGCCTATATGACCTGGGGCTATGTCCCTGACACCCATTCGATCCTTGCCGGGGTGGAGAAGCTGCCAGCGGGGCATTTCTGGCTGCTCGAACAGGGCCGCGCGCCTGCTCGGCCGCAGCGGTGGTGGGATATTGATTTCATGTCCCGCGAAAAGGGGTCGGAGGCCGATCTTTCGGCGCAGCTTGTCCATTTGCTGCGCGAAGGTGTGCGCTCCCGAATGGTCGCCGATGTGCCGCTGGGGGCGTTCCTTTCCGGCGGCGTGGACTCCTCGGGCGTGGTCGCCTTAATGAGCGAGGCGAGCGCTGCGCCGGTGCAGACCTGCTCAATCGGCTTCGATGTCGCTGCTTACGACGAGACGAGCTACGCCCGGCAGGTTGCCGCCAAGTTTGGGGCGGATCATCAGGAGCGGATAGTCGCCACCGATGATTTTGCCGCGATTGATACGCTCGCCGCGATGTTCGATGAACCCTTCGCCGATGCCTCCGCGCTGCCGACATGGCGCGTGTGCCAACTGGCGCGCGAGCGGGTGACGGTGGCGCTGTCGGGTGACGGCGCGGACGAGGCCTTTGCGGGCTACCGGCGGCAAGTGTTCCACCACCATGAGGAACGCGCGCGCTCGGTGCTCCCGGCGGGCCTGCGCGGACCGCTGTTCGGCACATTGGGCCGCGCCTGGCCCAAAGCCGATTGGGCCCCGCGTCCCTTGCGCGCCAAGGCGACGCTGCTGGCTTTGGCCGAGAGCGGCGAGGCGGGTTACGCGCGCGGATTGTCGGTCACGACGCCAGAGGCGCGGGCCGCGCTCTATTCCGACAGCTTCGCCGCCAGCCTCGCCGGGTTTCGCGGCGAGGATGAGCTGATCGCGCTAATGCGCGCCGCGCCGGGCCGCTCGGGGCTCGACCGCGCGCAATATGCCGACCTGATGTTCTGGATGCCCGGCGACATCCTCACCAAGGTCGACCGCACCAGCATGGCAGTGAGCCTCGAAGCGCGCGAACCGCTGCTCGATCACCGCCTGGTGGAGTTTGCCGCAAGGCTGCCCGAGGGGATGCGGGTCAAGGGCAGCACTGGCAAATACCTGCTCAAGAAATCGCTCGAACGCTATCTGCCAGACGACATTCTCTACCGGCCCAAGCAGGGGTTTGTGACCCCGATAGCCGATTGGATGCGTGGGCCTTTGGCAGGGGCAGCGCGGGGCATTGCATCGGGCAGTCTGGCGCAGACCGGGTTCTTCGATGCGAAGGCCATCGCCGCCTTGGCCGAGGCGCATATCGCAGGGCGTGCCGATCATTCGCGGACCTTGTGGCAGCTGCTGATGCTGGAGAGGTCGCTTGGGCAACTGGGCGTCAACGGGTAACAGGATACCTTCGAACCTGACAAAGTTGACACCGTGTCAAGCCGCTTCAGGGAGATAATTCCTTCATTAATTCAGAACTATAAGATGAGAAATGCGAAATTGACACTTCGGCCGCCGGAAAAATTGCGCGGGACCGTCCATGCGGTGATTGATGGGGCTGCGCATGGCAATTGACCGTGGGAAAGAGCGACGCTGTGTATAGCTGCGTGACAGGGCGTAGGAAACCGCGTTATCCCTCCGCTCCGTGGCCCAAGGCCATGTATTCAGCACTCTGCATCTCGTTCAACCGGCTCACCGTCCGCGCGAATTCGAACGCGCCGTCGCCCGCCTGATACAACTCCTCGGGCTCGGCGGCGGCGGTGGCGAACAGCTTCGCTCGGTGTTCGTAGAGCGCGTCGATCAGCTTCGTAAAACGGATCGCTTCATTGCGGTTTTCCGGACCCATCATGGGGATGCCGACGATGATTACGGTGTGAAACGCCCGCGCAATCGCAAGGTAATCGGCCGCCCCGCGGTTCTCCACGCACAGCTTCTTGAAGCTGAACACGCCCACGCCCTTGAGGCTTTTGGGCACGTGCAGCGTGCGTCCGCCGCCAAGGTCGAGCGTGCCGCTCGGCACATTGGCGGCATCGTCGGGATCGAAATCGGTCAGGCGGAAGAACGCCTCGCGCACCTGCGCGGTCGCCGCATCCCCCATCGGCGCGTGCCATGTCGCCAGCCCGCCAATACGGTCGAGCCGGTAGTCGGTCGGGCCGTTCAGGCTCAGCACGTCCATCCGCTGTTCGACCAAATCGATGAAGGGCAGGAACAGCGAGCGGTTCAGCCCGTCCTTGTAGAGATCGCGCGGGGGCCGGTTGCTGGTGGTGACGATCACAGTGCCCGCCTCCATCAGCGCAGTGAAGAACCGGCCCATAATCGCGGCATCGGCGGTGTTGGTCACCACCATTTCGTCAAAGGCGAGGCAGCGCACCTCGCTGGCCATCTGCATGGCGACGCTGGCGAGTGGGTCCTTGCGCTGGACCTTGCGCTCGGCGGCGATCAGGCGATCAACTTCTAGCATGAAGGCGTGGAAGTGGACGCGGCGCTTTGCGGGCAAGACGAGGGTATCGTGGAACAGGTCCATCAGCATCGACTTGCCGCGCCCGACCCCGCCCCACAGATACACGCCGCGTGGGTCAGGGCTTGATGCCGACGCGCCGGTTAGACGGGCGAAGAAGCCTTTCTTCGACGTAGGCGCCTCCAATTCCCGCTGCAACCGATCAAGCCGCTCCGCCGCCGCTCGCTGATCCGGGTCGGCGCGCAGTTCACCGCTGGCAATCAGCGCGTCGTAACGGGCGAGCATTCCGGCCAACGCAGACCCTTCAGCCGCGCGGCTGCATCTTGCGCACGATGCCCGAGAAGCTGGCGACGGTGTCGCTGTCCTGCTCCACCATCCCGCGCACGAACACCAGCTTGCCGGTTTCGCGCACGATCTCGGTCACGGCGTCCAGCGGCCGGGCGGGATCGCCGCCGCCGACGAACTGCGTCGACAATTCCAGCGTTACCGATGGTCCTGCATTGCCGGTGCCGATCATATGCATGGTGACGAACAGCGAGATATCGATCAGCGACAGCGTCACCGCTCCGTGGATGACGCCCTGAAGGTTGAGATGTCGCCGCGCCGGGAACATCCGCAGCCGCGTCTTTCCGTCATCGTCAACACGGGTGATGAGCCTGCCCATCACCACATTGTTGAACAGCGTTTCATCCTTGAGATTCCAATGACGCCAGCCGGGATTGTCCGGATCGGGGCCAGACTCGAAGACGTCGTCTGCCAGTGCCACCGGATCAGATCGCCCGCTCGGCCATCATCTTCTTGGTTTCGGCGATCGCCTTGGCGGGGCTGAGGCCCTTGGGGCAGACATTCGCGCAGTTCATGATCGTGTGGCAGCGGTAAAGGCGGAAGGGGTCTTCGAGATCATCGAGCCGCTCGCCGGTCATTTCGTCGCGGCTGTCTGCCAGCCAGCGATAGGCTTGGAGCAGGATCGCCGGGCCGAGGAACTTGTCGCTGTTCCACCAATAGGACGGGCACGACGTCGAGCAGCAGGCGCACAGGATGCACTCATAAAGACCATCAAGCTGCTCGCGTTGTTCGGGCGATTGCAGCCGCTCCTTGCCGCTCGGCGTCGGGGTAACAGTCTGCAACCATGGGCGGATCGAGGCATATTGCGCGTAAAAATGCGTGAAATCAGGCACCAGATCCTTGATCACGTCCATGGCCGGCAGCGGGGTGATGCGAATCTCGCCCTTCAGATCCTCGATCGCGGTGGTGCAGGCGAGGCCGTTCTTGCCGTTCAGGTTCATCGAGCACGACCCGCAGATGCCTTCGCGGCACGAGCGGCGGAAGGTCAGCGTAGGGTCGATCTCGTTCTTGATCTTCAACATAGCGTCCAGCACCATCGGCCCGCATTCGTCGAGATTGATCTCGAACTTGTCGTAACGCGGGTTCTGGCCGCTATCGGGATCATAGCGATAGACCTTGAACGCCTTCACCCGGCCTCCCGCAGCCTTGTGCACCTTGCCGGAGCTGCTGATCTTGGAATTCTTGGGGAGAGTGAAGGTCGCCATCGATTGATCCCGGTTTTGATTTGCACCCTATCTAGCGGCATTGTCCCGGCGCGCAAGCTGGCGGTCACTGTCAGATGTTGCAGGCTTTCGCACACCTGTTGAGCGTCTCACGCCGCCGGTGTTGGAGACACAGGTTACACTGTCCAGGAACAGAAAATCTCCGCCCCGCAGACTGGTGCCGCAAAGTGTTGCGGAGGCCTGAGAAAAAGCGTGGAACCGGCGAGACATGCAGGCGGTTTAACGCGCATGGAAACTGTAGAACAGCAAGGATCGGGATGGCCGCGCACGGCCTGCGTTTTCGGGGCTTCGGGCGGGATTGGCCGGGCGCTGTGTGAGGCGTTGCCAGCGGGCGGGACCGAGGTGATCTACGCCGGATCGCGCGGCGGAATTGCGCCTCAGGGCGATCCGTTCCGCCCTTTCGCCTTCGATCTCGAAGATGAAGCCAGCATCGCCCAAGCGGCCGAAGCCATGCGCGTCGATCCGCCTGAATGGGTAATCGTGGCGAGCGGCGTGCTGACCTTGCCTGATGGCACCGGGCCGGAGCGAACTTACAAACGGCTTGATCCGGCGGTGATGGCGCAGGTGTTCGCGCTCAACACCATCGGCCCGGCGCTGATCGCCAAACATATGCTGCCGCTGATGCCGCGCGATCGGCGGTTCGTGTTTGCGGCGCTGAGCGCGCGGGTTGGTTCGATCAGCGACAACCGGCTTGGCGGGTGGCATTCGTATCGCGCGTCAAAAGCGGCGCTCAATATGCTGTTGAAAAACTTTGCCTTGGAGATGGCGCGCACCCATCCTGAGGGCGTCGTCGTCGGCCTGCACCCTGGCACGGTGGACAGCGCGCTGTCGCAGCCATTCCAGACCGGTCTCGCCCACGGCCAGCTGACCGCGCCGGGGCAGGCGGCGGACAATCTGCTCGGTGTGCTGGCGGGGTTGACGCCGGACCAATCAGGCCGGGTGTTCGACTTTAAGGGCGCAGAAATCCCTGCCTAATCGAACAGGTCAACCGCCAGATGCGCCCACAACGTCAGAAACACCAGAACCGCCAGCATCACCGCAGTGAGCCGCCATCTGGGCGCAGAAAGCCAATGCAAAGCGCCTTCGAACGCCAGGCAAAGCAGGGTCAACATCACGCCAAAAGTAGCGAAATCCTCCGCGCCCCAATTGACGGCGTCGGTGATCAGCATCGCCGCTGCCGGGATGGACAGCAACACGACCGCCGCGCACCACAACAGCGGGTGGAAGCGGAAGGCGGGTCTGGGCGCGGTGCTGCTTGTCATCGGGGCATCCTTGCGTGATTGTCATATCCTGCCACGCGGCGCGCGGTTAGGATAGGGGCTATCACGGGAAGGAACAGCGCGATGGGCCTGAAGAGCTGGTACGAAGCCAACATCATGCCGCGCCTGATCACCTGCGCCTGTTCGCAGGGCCAGGTGATGAAGCGCCGCGCGGCGGTGGTGCCACTTGCGCGCGGTGATGTGTTTGAACTCGGTTGCGGCGGCGGGATCAACCATGGTTTTTACGACCACGCAGCGATCACCTC
>JAKFWB010000052.1 GCA_021732945.1 Porphyrobacter sp. | reverse complement strand
AGAAGGCGCCCCCTTCACCCCCTGCCGGGGAGGCGAAGAAATGAGCATGCAACGCGAAGAATCGCTCACCACCACGGGCGAGGTCATCTCCAACTACACGATCAATTTCGGCCCCCAGCACCCGGCCGCGCACGGTGTGCTGCGGATGGTGATGGAGCTAGACGGCGAGGTGATCGAGCGGATCGATCCGCATATCGGCCTGCTCCACCGCGGCACCGAAAAGCTGATCGAGCACAAGACCTATCTTCAGGCGCTGCCGTACTTTGACCGACTCGATTATTGCTCGCCGCTGGCGATGGAGCATTCCTATGTGCTCGCCATCGAAAAGCTGCTGAACTTGGAAGTGCCACTGCGCGCGCAATATCTGCGCGTGCTGTTCGCCGAGCTGACCCGCATCTGCAACCACATGCTCAACATGGGCGCGCACATCCTCGATGTCGGTGCGTTCACGCCGAACCTGTGGATCATGGACCTGCGCGAGGATTGCCTCAATTTCTTCGAGCGGGCGAGCGGCGCGCGGATGCACTCGGCCTATTTTCGCCCCGGCGGCGTCCATCAGGACGTGCCCGAAAAGCTGCTGGTCGACATTGGCGACTGGCTCGACAATCGCTTCTTCCAGCTGTTCGAAGACGCGATGAGCCTCGTGATCGACAACCGCATCTTCAAGCAGCGCAATGTCGATATCGCCGTGGTCAGCCGCGATGATGCGGTGGCGTGGGGCTTTAGTGGCCCGATGATCCGCGCGGCAGGCATCCCGTGGGATCTGCGCAAGAGCCAGCCCTACGACGTCTATGACCGCATGGAGTTCGACATTCCGGTCGGCACCAATTCTGACTGCTACGACCGCTTCATGGTGCGCGTGAAGGAAGTTTACGAAAGCGCCAAGATCATCCGGCAGTGTCTGCGCGATATGCCGCAAGGGCCGATTGCCTCGGCTGACGGCAAGGTCTCGCCCCCCAAGCGGGCCGAGATGAAGCAGTCGATGGAAAGCCTGATCCACCACTTCAAGCTCTACACCGAAGGCTTTCACGTGCCTGCGGGCGAGGTTTACGTGGCGACCGAAAGCCCCAAGGGCGAATTCGGCGTCTATCTCGTCAGCGATGGCACCAACAAGCCCTACCGCTGCAAGATCCGCCCCACGGCCTTCAGCCACCTCCAGGCGATGGACTTCATGTCCAAGGGCCACATGCTCCCCGACGCGACCGCCATCTTGGGCGCGATCGACGTGGTGTTCGGGGAGTGTGACCGGTGAGCATTGTTCCGAATTCTGTTATAAGGATGGTGGAAGGAGTGCGCCATGCCTGATGATGTCAGCAACGAACTGATCTATTCGGTTCTGCAAAAGATGCAGGGCCAGCTGTCGAACATCCAGATAAAGTTGGGCGATGTCGAAGGCCGTCTGGCGTCGCTGGAAGAAGCGACTTCGAGCATGTCGGCCCGGATTGCTTCTGTCGAAGTGACGGTATCAGGCACGCACAAGCGGATCGACCGCATGGAGCATCGCCTCGACCGGATCGAGACGCGGCTTGGGCTGATCGAGGCGTGATCGCGATGGACTTCCTGTCCAAGGGCCACATGCTGCCCGACGCGACCGCCATTCTGGGCGCGATCGACGTGATGTTCGGGGAGTGTGACCGGTGAGTTTTCGCGCCGCTCCAATGATGGCCGTGCTCGTGGGGCTTGCCGCATGTGCGAACGCGGAAGACCGCGTTCCGCCGACCGACACCGAACTTGCGACCGTCTTCTTGTCTTCGCTTGCCGCGAAGGATAATTCGAAATTGCAGCTTTACGCCGCGCGTGATCTGGATGTGCGGCATGTCGAGAAGGCCTCTTCACTCGGCGAACTGCTCGACTACATTGATGCGCACAATTGTTCGGTGACCGACGACGGTCCCGGTCCGGAAATAGCCAAGTCAAAAGTTGTGACTGGGACTCGGCCTTATCAGGGTGTCCTGATGTGCGGCGAAAGAGGCACATTTAGCTTCGGGGTCATGAATGTAGAGTTATCGATCAATCGCATGCGAGTTTCCAGTTTGAACTGGTACCTTTTGACGCTCGGGGCATAGAACTGATGGCTGACCGCACCACCGCACCCGACACCCCCGCACCGCGCGCGACAAAAGGATCGCACCATGGCTGAGGTAACCAACGATCTGATCTATTCGGTCCTGCAAACAATGCAGTCCGACCTGGCTGAACTCAAATTCGACGTTCGCGATCTCAAGGTGCGGATGACGCTGGTCGAAGAACATATGGGGCATTCGATCATCGGTGTGTCCGGTATCAACGCAAGGCTCGACCGGTTGAATGATCGCGTCGAGCGGATCGAAACCCGCATCGGGCTGGTCGAGACCAAGTAATGGCTGACCGCACCCCCGCACCCGTCACCCACGAACTGCGCGCGCGCTGGAGCGCGTTCGCTTGGACGCCGGAGAACAAGACAACCGCCGATTGGCACATCGCCAAGTATCCCGAGGGGCGTCAGCGCTCGGCGGTGATGCCGCTGCTCGATCTGGCTCAGCGGCAGGTCGGGGCGGAGACCGATACGCAAGGGTGGCTGCCGCTGCCGGTGATCGAATATGTCGCGAAGTATCTCGACATGCCGGTGATCCGCGTGCTCGAAGTTGCCAGCTTCTACTTCATGTATAACCTCAAGCCCGTGGGCAAATTCCACGTGCAGGTGTGCGGCACCACGCCCTGCATGCTGCGCGGCAGCGACGATATCATCGCCGCCTGCAAGAAGCGCGGGATGGAGAAGGGCCACGTGTCGGCAGACGGGCTGTGGACCCTCACCGAAGTCGAATGCATGGGCAATTGCGCCACCGCGCCAATGGTCCAGATCAACGATGATAATTACGAAGACCTGACGCCTGAGCGCCTCGACGCGGTGCTCGATGCGCTTGCGGCGGGTCAGACGCCCAAGGCGGGCACGCAGGAGCCGGGGCGGCACACCTCCGAGCCTTCGGGCGGGCCGACCACGCTCACGGATATGGTCAGCGTCAACCGCGATTACCGGGGGGAGTGGTGATGAACATGCACTACCCCGTTCGTGCTGAGCTTGTCGAAGCACCGTTTTTTCTTTCAGCACCGCGCAAGAGTGGAAGGACGACCCTTCGACAAGCTCAGGGCGAACGGATGTGGGTGTCTGAGGCATGACCGCCGTCGCCTCCATCCTCGGCGCAGCTGTGCTGGCCTTCATCGCCTACAAGGTGCTGATGGGGCTGGTGCGCGTGGGCGTGATCATCCTGATCCTCGGGGTGCTCGCTGGGCTGTGGTCGCAGGGGATGATCGGATGAACCCGGTGACGCTCGCCTTGGCGGTGCTCGGGTTGACCGGCTTTGCGCTGGGCGCGGTGCTGACCGCGACCGGTCCGTTCGAAATGGGCGTGATCCTGATGGGTCTGGGCCTGGTGTTTCAGGTGATTTCGCTGGTGCGGTTGAAGCGCGCCAAGGCGGAAGTCAACGCAGAAGGACGCAGCAATGCTCGCGGATAAGGACCGCATCTTCACCAATGTCTATGGCTTCCAGGACTGGGGTCTGAAGGCAGCGCAGGCGCGCGGCGATTGGGATGGCACCAAGGCGCTGCTCGACCGCGGACCCGAAGCGATCATCGAAGAGATGAAGGCCAGCGGCTTGCGCGGACGGGGCGGGGCGGGCTTCCCCACCGGGCTGAAGTGGAGCTTCATGCCCAAGGAATCGCGCGACGGTCGCCCTAGCTTCCTCGTCATCAACGCTGATGAGAGCGAGCCGGGCAGCTGCAAGGACCGCGAGATCCTGCGCCACGATCCGCACAAGCTGATCGAAGGCGCGCTGGTCGCAGGCTTCGCGATGCGTGCGCGCGCCGCCTATATCTACGTGCGCGGCGAATATATCCGCGAGGCCGAGACGCTCCAGAAGGCGATTGATGAGGCCTATGTGGCGGGCCTGATCGGCAAGAATGCCTGCAAATCGGGTTACGACTTCGACGTCTTCATGCACAGGGGCGCGGGCGCTTACATCTGCGGCGAAGAAACCGCGATGATCGAGAGCCTCGAGGGCAAGAAGGGCCAGCCGCGCCTCAAGCCCCCGTTCCCGGCAGGCGCGGGGCTCTATGGCTGCCCGACCACGGTCAACAACGTCGAGAGCATCGCGGTCGCGCCGACGATCCTTCGGCGCGGGGCTTCGTGGTTTGCGAGCTTCGGGCGCGAGAACAACAAGGGCACCAAGCTGTTCCAGATCAGCGGCCACGTGAACAAGCCCTGCGTCGTGGAAGAAGCGATGAGCATCAGCTTCGAAGAGCTGATCGAAAAGCACTGCGGCGGCATTCGCGGCGGGTGGGACAATCTGCTCGCGGTGATCCCCGGCGGGTCATCCGTGCCGCTGGTGCCCGCCGCGCAGATCCGCAATGCGCCGATGGATTTTGACGGGCTGAAGGAACTGGGCTCGGGCCTCGGCACAGCAGCCGTGATCGTGATGGACAAGTCCACCGACATCGTCCGCGCGATCAGCCGCCTCAGTTACTTCTACAAGCACGAAAGCTGCGGCCAGTGCACCCCCTGCCGCGAAGGCACGGGCTGGATGTGGCGCATGATGGAGCGCCTGCGCACCGGCGACGCGGCGATCGAGGAGATCGACATGCTGCACGAGGTCACCAAGCAGGTCGAAGGCCACACCATCTGCGCGCTCGGCGATGCGGCCGCGTGGCCGATCCAGGGGCTGATCCGGCATTTCCGGCCGGAGCTTGAGCGCCGGATCAACGAGCATAACGCGCGGTTTGCGGAGGCGGCGGAGTAGAGCCATGGGCGTAGTCTACCAGCACATCCGTTTGGCCAATGCCGCCAAGCCGCAGCTCGAAGAGATCGATGCCAAGGCGTTGGTCGATACCGGCGCGATCGATCTGTGCATTCCCAAGCACGTCATGAATCAGCTGAAGCTCGAAGCCATTGAGCAGCGCGAGGTCACCCTTGCCGATGGCCGCAAAGAGGTTGTCGATTACGTCGGCCCCATCAAGGTCGAAGTGTTCGGTCGCCACGCCTTCACCGGCGCGATGGTAATGGGCGACATCGTTCTGCTGTGTGCGATCCCGATGGAATCGATGGACCTGCTGGTCGACCCGCGCCGCTTGCAACTCATTCCCAATCCGGAAAATCCGAACATCCCCGGCGCGCTTGCAATGGGCGCTCGCTCGGCAGGATCAGACAATGCCTAAAGTCACCGTAGACGGTCAGGAAATCGAAGTCCCGGCGGGTGCCACCGTGCTGCAGGCGTGCGAGCTGGCGGGCAAGGAAATCCCGCGCTTCTGTTATCATGAGCGGCTCAGCATCGCGGGCAATTGCCGCATGTGTTTGGTCGAAGTGAAGCCCGGGCCGCCCAAGCCGCAGGCCTCCTGCGCGCTGCCCGCTGCCGAGGGGCAGGAAATCCGCACCGACAGCCCCATGGTTAAGAAGGCCCGCGAAGGGGTGATGGAGTTCCTGCTCATCAACCACCCGCTCGATTGCCCGATCTGCGATCAGGGCGGCGAGTGCGATTTGCAGGATCAGGCGGTCGCCTATGGCCGCGGCGGCTCGCGCTACGAAGAGAACAAGCGCGCGGTGACCGAGAAATACATGGGCCCGCTGATCAAGACGATCATGACCCGCTGCATCCACTGCACCCGCTGCGTGCGCTTCTCGGAAGAGATCGCGGGCGTCGACGAGATCGGCGCGCTGTATCGCGGCGAGGATATGCAGATCACGACCTATCTGGAGCAGGCGGCGGCGCATGAATTGAGCGCCAATGTGATCGACCTGTGCCCGGTCGGCGCGCTGACCTCGCGGCCCTATGCTTTCGAGGCGCGGCCGTGGGAATTGAAGAAGACGCTCAGCATCGACGTGTCGGACGCGGTGGGCGCCAACATCACGCTCCATTCCAAGGGCCGCGAAGTCATGCGTGCGCTGCCGCGCATCAATGACGACGTCAATGAGGAGTGGCTGTCGGACAAGGGCCGCTATCAGGTCGACGGGCTGACCAAGCGGCGGCTCGACCGCGTGTGGGTGCGCCGGGATGGCCGGTTGCAGCCCGCCGAGTGGACCGAGGCTTTCGGCATGATAGCGGGCGCGCTCGAAGGCGACAAGGCGAGCATCGCGGCGGTCGCGGGCGATCTGCTCGATGCCGAGACGATGTTTGCGGCCAAGGCCTTGGTCAACGCCTGCGGATCGAATCTCACCGAAGCGCGCCAGACCGGCATGACCTATGACGTGTCGAACCTTGCGGCGGTGAATTTCAACAGCACCTTCGCAGGGATCGAGACTGCCGATGCGATCCTGTTCGTGGGCAGCCATGTCCGCTGGGAGGCCGCTTTGCTCAACGTCCGGCTGCGCAAGGCGGCGAAGGCCGGGGCGAAGATTTTTGTGGTCGGCCCGGAGTGGGAGACGACCTTCCCGGCGACCTTCCTCGGCAGCGATCTGAAGCTGCTCAACCGCGTGCCCAAGGCATTGGGCGATGCGATGAAGGCCGCCAAGCGTCCGGCGGTGATCCTCGGTGCGGCGGCTTTGGCCAAGGGCGCGCTCGGTGCTGCGCTCAAGCTGGTCGACAAGTTCGGGCTGGTGAAGGACGATTGGAACGGCTTCAACGTCCTGCACATTTCGGCGGCGCGGATGGCTTCGCTGATGCTCGGCTTCACGCTTCCGGGCGGGACGGGCGACATTGCCAAAGCCGCGCCCAAGGTGCTGCTCAGCCTCGGCGCGGACGAGATGGACTACGCGCCCTACGCGAACAGCCTCAAGGTCTATATCGGCCACCACGGCGACAAGGGCGCGCATCACGCCGACATCATCCTTCCGGGTGCCTCCTATGCCGAAAAGGACGGGACCTACGTCAACACCGAGGGACGGGTGCAGTTCGCCGAGAGGGCCGTCTTCGCCCCCGGCGACGCGCGCGAGGATTGGACGATCCTGCGCGCGCTGGCGGATACGCTGGGCGTGACCGTCGGGTTCGACAGCTTCGGCGAATTGCAGGCCAAGATGATCGCCGCCGTTCCCGCGCTGGGCGAAGAGGGCCTCGCCGATTACGGCCCGCTGCCCAAGGCGGAGAGCGGAGCCAAGTTCGATGGCGAGATCACCGGCTACCCGATCAAGGATTTCTACCTCACCAACCCCATCGCCCGCGCGAGCGAGGTGATGCAGCGCTGCTCGGACGAGCTTCTGCACGGGGCTGATGTGAAGGAGGCGGCGGAATGAGCGAAGGGCTGACCATTTTGGCTGCAGTTGTGACGGCGTTCGTTCTGATCGTCGCCATCATCCGCATCTCGATTTGGGTGACCAGTCGCAAGCCGACGTCCGCTTTCAAGAAGGAGCGTCCTGATGCGACCGATAGCAATAGCGGCGGATATAGCGTCTGATGACTGAGTTCTTCCAATCCCTCGGCCTCAGCTACGAATGGGCCTGGACCGTCGCGACGCTCGCGGGGATCCTGATCATCTCGCTGCTCGTCATGTTCAGCGTCGCCATGGTGATCTATGTCGACCGCAAGGTGCTGGGCGCGATCATGATGCGGCGCGGGCCCAACGTGGTCGGGCCGTTCGGGCTGCTGCAGAGCTTCGCGGATGGCCTCAAGGTGTTCCTGCAGGAAACCATCATCCCGAGCGCCGCGAACAAGGGCATCTTCCTGCTCGCGCCGATCATCACCTTCACCGTCGCGCTCGCGGCATGGGCGGTGATCCCGTTCTGGGAGGGCGGGGTGCTGGCGGATATCAATGTCGGCCTGCTCTACATCCTCGCGATCTCCTCGATGGGGGTTTACGGCGTGGTGATGAGCGGGTGGGCTTCGAACTCCAAATACCCGTTCTTCTCGGCGATGCGCGCCTCGGCGCAGATGATCTCCTACGAGGTGTCGATCGGCTTCGTGCTGGTCTGCGTTGTGCTGTTTGCGGGCACCTTCAACCTCAGCGGCATCGTCAATGAGCAGCGCGGCTTCGGGCTCGGGCTGATCAACGCCTATGTGGTGCACCCGCTGCTGTTCCCGATGTGGGTGGTGTTCTTCATCTCCTCGCTCGCCGAAACCGCGCGCGCGCCGTTCGATCTGACCGAGGCGGAGAGCGAGCTCGTCGCGGGCTACCAGACCGAATATTCCTCGATGAGCTTCGCGCTGTTCTGGCTTGGCGAGTATGCCAACATCCTGCTGATGTGCTCGCTCAACACGCTGCTGTTCTGGGGCGGGTGGCTGCCGCCGCTGGACATTCCGGTGCTCTACATGGTGCCGGGGATCATCTGGTTCCTGCTGAAGACCTTCATGTTCTTCTTTATGTTCAGCTGGATTTGGGCGACCGTGCCGCGCTACCGCTACGACCAGCTGATGCGCCTCGGGTGGAAGGTGTTCCTGCCGATGAGCCTGCTGTTTGTCGCGGTGACCAGCGGGTATCTGATGGCAATGGGGCATTTCGGATGAGGAACTGGGCTGCCATATTTGCCTTCCTGAGCCTGTCAACGCCTGCATCCGCAGATGTCGTGCAAATGCGGCCGACCGCCATCCAGAGCGCAAAGCTGTCGTGTGATGGAGAGGGGAAGAACGGTGAGCGGCATACGATAAAGCTCTCGTTCGGAAATCTGCGCTCGATACGATCACCTTCGGACGAGGCCGAATATTACACGATCGCCTATGATGTCGCGCTTGATGCCGATGTGGGACTCGATCTGCCTTCACGGTTGACCGCACGCTCAAATTCGAGATCACCTGCTCATGGCTTTCCCTTCGAACATTTGCTGTCGGCAAAGGGCTGGACTGGTTATCTTTCGTTCGCTCGCGGCGATGTTTGGTCTCCGCCGCCCTACGGCGAAACTTCTGGGCAAGTGCGCGGCGCGTTAATGATTTGGCCTTTCCAGGAACAAGATGGATTTATCGGGCGCTGCGAAGGCCTCATATCGTTGGAAAAATCGGACTTGGCATCATGACCACCGTCTCCCACCTCATCAAGAGCTTCACCCTTTGGGAATTCCTCAAGGCGCACGCCTTGACGCTGAAGTATTTCTTCAAGCCCAAGGTGACGATCAACTACCCGTTCGAGAAGGCCCCGCTCTCGCCCCGCTTCCGGGGAGAACACGCGCTGCGGCGCTATCCGAATGGCGAGGAACGCTGCATCGCGTGCAAGCTGTGCGAGGCCGTCTGCCCCGCGCAGGCGATCACTATCGAAAGCGAACCGCGCGTTTTTGTTGAATCGGACGGAACCGTCCGGGGGGACGGCAGCCGCCGGACCACACGCTACGACATCGACATGACCAAGTGCATCTATTGCGGCTTCTGCCAGGAAGCTTGCCCGGTCGATGCCATCGTCGAAGGGCCGAATTTCGAATACGCCACCGAAACCCGCGCCGAGCTGCTTTACGACAAGGCCAAGCTTCTCAGCAATGGTGACAAGTGGGAACGGGCCATCGCGGCCAATCTTGAAGCCGACGCACCCTACCGCTAGGGCGCGCGGGACAGAACATAACAACCGCTCGGGCTGAGCTTGTCGAAGCCCATCAGCGCACTTTCGGGTTTAGTAAGGACGGGCCTTCGGCATGCTCAAAGCTGAGCGGATCGAGGGGTAGGGATCGACATGATACAGGCCATCGCCTTCTATTTCTTCGCGACGATTGTCGTCGCCAGCGCCGTGATGGTCGTCATGGCGAAGAACCCCGTGCATTCGGTGCTGTGGCTGATCCTGACGTTCTTCAACGCCGCCGGGCTGATGGTGCTGGTGGGCGCGGAGTTCATCGCTATGCTGCTGGTGATCGTTTACGTCGG
>JAKFWB010000050.1 GCA_021732945.1 Porphyrobacter sp. | reverse complement strand
GTGGCTGAGGCTGAGCGGCTTGGTCGTCCGAAATATCCCGACCTTGTGCAATGGTTCATGGAACGCTCGCGCGATACGCATGATCTGTTCCACGTGCTGACCGGCTATGGCCGCGATTCGCTGGGCGAACAATGCGTGCTGCTGTTCACCCACGGCCAATCGCCGAGTCAGGGCCATCTGTTGATTGGCTATGCCGGGGCGGCGAATATCAAGACAATGGGCAAAGGCAGCGCCGCGCCTGTGATCGGCGCTGTGCGGCAGGCGCATCAGACCGGCAAGGGCGCTCCGCCGCTGATTGCCCAACCGATCCGCGCGCTGCTTCAGCGACCGCTGGAAGAGGTGCGCGCAGAAATGCGCATTCCGCAGCCGACCCTATATCGCGAATGCCATCGCATCTGGCGGGCCGAGGGGATCGATCCCCATGATCTGCTCGCCACCAGAACCGCCGAGCAAGAACTGCTCGCCGCCTGACAGCTGCGATCAAAGCCAGCTGGCGATCTGGCTGAGCGGTTTTTTCAAAAGGGCTTTGGCCGGAACGGTCGCGCCGGGGGCCGGGTGGCCAACCACCACGATCATCAGCGGCTTTTCCCATTCCGGCCGCTCGCACACTTTTCGAAGAAAACCCATCGGCGATGGCGTGTGGGTCAGCGTTGCCAGGCCTGCCTCGTGCAAGGTGGCCAGCAACATGCCGCAGGCGATGCCGACGCTTTCGTTGACGTAGTAATTTTGCGTTTGCCCGTCTTCGGCGATGCCGCCCTTGCGCTGCGCAAAAACGACGATGAGATAGGGCGCGATCTCAAGGAAGGGCTTGTCCGCATCGGTCCCAAGATCGGCGAGGGCGGCCAGCCATTCCTCTCCCGCTTTGGGAGCATCTCCATCAGCACCGTAGAAGCGGCGTTCCTCGGCCTCGGCCGCTTCGCGAATGGCGCGCTTTTTTTCGGCAGAGGCAACCACGGCGAAATGCCAGGGTTGGTGGTTGGCCCCGCTTGGCGCGCTTCCGGCGGCAGCGATGGCCGCTTCGATCACGGCGCGGGGCACCGGTTAGGCGGAAAAATCCCGGCAGGTGCGGCGCTGTTTGAGCACGGCAGCTAGTGTCTCGGCGCGGGCAACAGCGGCGGCGTCGGTCAGCCGTTCGAGCGCATAGGGCAGGCTTTCAGGGGTGGGCATGGGCCGGATGGGACCTTGATCGAGCGATTGACTGGCATTTAACTGACATTAATGTAAGTGGTGTTAGGTGAACCCAATTCGCGACTCGCGCAAAGGATGCAACCCATGACCTTGATCTCTCTCCCGCTGGTTGCGCCGGAACGCAAGGTTTCGGGCTTTCGTCCGCTCAAAGTGCTGCACCATTTCAGCAAGCTGGTCGAGGACAAGGAAGACACCGAACAGGTGTTCCACATCATCGAAGCGACCAAAGGCAGGCGCAGCCACAATCAGGCGTGGGGTTTCATTGCGTCGGATGAAGGCCAGCGGTTCATCGCCGAGGAAACCGACATTCCCGGCATGCTCGATGATCACGCGCGCTGGGCCGATTGCGGGCCGAACACGGTGGCGGCGCATTACATCGCCTTCATGAAGCGCGAAGGCCTGTCAGCCGCAGGGCTGGTCGCCGAAAGTCACAAGTGGCTGCCTGCCGATGCGCGCCATGCTGATCTGACCGAATGGTATTTCGAACGCCTGCGCGACACGCATGATCTGTTCCACGTGCTGACCGGCTATGGCCGTGATGCGCTGGGCGAGGCGAGCCTGCTGGGCTTCACCTACCAGCAGAACCACAACAAGGGCATCCTGTTCATCGCCTATGCCGGTGCGCGCCAGATCAAGAAGGTGAGCGGCACCAAGGCACCGCTGTTCGCTGCGATCAAGGAAGGCCGCAAGCTCGGGAAGGCCGCAGCGAAGATCGCGCATCAGGATATCGCGGCGCTGATGGCCGAAGATATCGGCGAAGCGCGCGCGCGGCTGAATATCGGCAAGCCAGAGGTGTACCGCCAGTGTCTCGCGATCCTCCAGAGCGAAGGCGTTGCGCGCGAGCAGCTGACGCTCGGCGGGTCGGGGGCGCAAGCGGCTTAAACGGCGGGCGCTTTTATCCGCGCGAGGTTCCACAGCAGCGCGACAAACGCCGCGATCAAAATCGCCACCGACAGCGCGAAAGGTGCGCCGGGGAAGAACAAGCCCTGATCGTCGGCAAAGGCACCGAACAACCCGGTCATTATCAGCGGCCCCACGATGCTGGTCAGGCTGACCATTGAGGCGACAGCGCCCTGCAACTCACCCTGTGCATCGTGAGCGATCCGCTCGGACATCAATTGTTGCATCGCCGGGAAGGTCAGCCCGGCAAAGCTGCCGAGCACGATGCCGAGGATCATCGCCCAGCTTCCCGGAGCAAAGGCGAACAGGCTATACGCGGGGATCGCGAACAGAAACCCGATCACGCAAGTTGATTTCGCGCCAAACCGGGTGATCGACGCGCCGGTCAAGACGCCCTGCACAATCACCAGCAGCACGCCGTACAGCGCAACGCTGAGGCCGATGTTCCACTCGCTCCACCCGAAAGCGAGCGTGTTGTAATAGGCCCAGACCGACGCGATTGACTGCGAGGCCATCTGCATCAGAAAGATGATCCCGAGGAAGCCGAGCACAATCGGGGTTCTGGCCATCTGCAATATGCTGCCAAACGGATTGGCGCGCGCCAGGGTGAAGTGCCGCCGCCGGTCGGCGGGCAAGGTCTCACGCAGCAGGAAATAGCCGACCACCGCGCCAATCACGCACAACACGCCTGAGGCAAGGAACGGCAGGCGTTCGCCAAAGCTACCAAGCACGCCGCCGATGGCAGGGCCGATCACAAAGCCGCTTGCCCCGGCCCCGCCGAGCATCCCGAAATAGCGGCCGCGTTCTTCGGGCGCGGCGATATCGGCGATGCAGCTGTTGGCCGCAGCCCAGCTGGCTCCCATGATGCCCGACATCAACCGTCCGACAAACAGCCACCACAGGTCCGGTGCCCATGCCATGATCAGATAGTCGACCCCTAGCAGCATCAGCGTGAGCAGCAGTACCGGTCGCCGACCAAACCGGTCGGACAACCCGCCGATCACCGGGGAAAACAGGAACTGCATCAGGGCATAGGCAAACAGCAGCCAGCCGCCGATTTCGGCCGTCCGGTCGATGGTTGCTCCGGTCAGGCTCTCGAGTAGAGTCGGCATGACCGGCACGATCAGGCCGAGCCCCACCATGTCGATAAACACAATGAAGGCGACGAAGCCAAGCGTTGCCCCCGCGCGGGGCGCATTGGGGGGCTGCTTCATCGCAGTTCCTTGCGGATTACGAGTTTGAGGCCCGACCAGACCTCGTCAATCGCGCAGACCTTGGTGTCGACCAGCCCAAGGGGCAGGCAGATTTCACGGATCGTGTCTTCGGTGATGTCGGTCGGCACCTTCGCGGCCTTCTTGGGCCAGCTGACCCAGATTTGCCCGTCAGACGCGATCTGGTGGCGCAGCGCAGTGAGGTGCGCGTCCAGCGCTGCACGCTCGGTCACGAAGATGTGCGCGGCATCAATCCCATCTGCCGGATCAGCGACGAACACCAGTTCCAACGCATATTCGTCGATCTCGTCGATCACATGCTCGGGCATGGCGTCAAACCACACCCGCATCCCATCCCGCAAGGTGAGCTTCTTGACGAGGGGCGTGGCGGAATAGCCTGATGCCATCCTCGGCTAGCCTTCCATCCATTCGGTGAAGAAGCGCTGATTGGCCGCGCGCAGATCCGAAAGCGGGACGCCCAAGACGGCGTCCCCGCCGACGGTGCCGATCCGCTGAAAGCCGATTTGTGCGGTGTCCTCATTGCGCGTGCCCCTGGCGAGCGCTTCGTTGAGCGCCGCCACGTCGGGCACAGTGACAAGGTAGCGGCCCTGATCTTCACCGAACCACCACTGCGCTGGGGTGTAGTCCGGATTGCCCGACAGATCAGCCTCAGCTCCGATGCCGCCTGCCAGCGCCATTTCGGCCAGTGCCACGGCGAGCCCGCCGTCCGACAGATCATGCACCGCATTGACCAGCCCATCGGCGATCAGTTCGTGGATGATTTCGCCTGCGGTGCGTTCAACGGTAAGGTCCGTCGGCGGGGTGCGGCCCGCTTCCATCCCCTTGACCACACGCAGCCACAGCGAGCGGCCAAGGTGCGAGCGGGTGGGATCGGGCTTGGCCCAATGCTCCGGCCCGACGAGGTAGATCGCATCGCCCGCCTGCTTGAAGTGCATCGTCATCATCTTGGACAGGTCGGTGATGATGCCGACGCCGCCGATGGCTGGGGTGGGCAGGATGGCTGAGCCGCCCCCGGTCGCCTTGCTTTCGTTGTAGAGGCTGACGTTGCCGCTTACGATCGGGAAATCGAGCGCGCGGCAGGCGTCGCCCATGCCTTCAAGGGCATGGACGATCTGTGCCATGATTTCAGGCCGCTGCGGGTTGGCGAAGTTGAGGCAATTGGTCACGGCGAGGGGCCGCGCGCCGACAGCGCAAAGGTTGCGGAAAGCCTCGGCGATGGCCTGCTTTCCGCCCTCGTAGGGGTCGGCAAACACATAACGCGGCGTGCAATCGGTGGTGATGGCGAGGGCCTTGGTGGTCCCATGCACCCGCACCACGCCCGCATCGCCGCCGGTCTGGAGCGTGTCCGCGCCGACCTGCGAATCATATTGCTCGGCAATCCAGCGGCGCGAGGCGAGGTCGGGCGAGGCCATCATGGTGAGAAGATCAGCGGCAATATCGTCGCTGACCGGCACTTCGGTGAGCGGCGTGATGCCCGCCCAGACCTTGTATTCCTCCTTCGAGAGATAAGGCCGGTCATACAGCGGCGCATCATCGGCGAGCGGGGCGAGCGGGATGTCGCACACCACTTCGCCATTGAATTCCAATACCATGTGGCCGGTATCGGTCACTTCGCCGATCACTGCGAAGTCCAATTCCCACTTTGTGAAGATCGCCTCGGCCATGGCTTCCTTGCCGGGCTGGAGCACCATCAGCATCCGCTCCTGACTCTCGGACAGCATCATTTCGTAGGGTGTCATGCCGGTTTCGCGGCAGGGCACCTTGTTCATGTCGAGCCGGATGCCCGCGCCGCCCTTGGACGCCATTTCGACGCTGGAGGAGGTGAGGCCCGCCGCGCCCATGTCCTGAATGGCAACAATGGCATCCGTCGCCATCAGTTCGAGACAGGCTTCGATCAGCAGCTTTTCGGTAAAGGGATCGCCGACCTGCACTGTGGGCCGCTTGGCTTCGGCATCCTCGCCGAAATCCGCGCTCGCCATAGTGGCGCCGTGGATCCCGTCGCGGCCGGTCTTGGAGCCGACATAGACGATCAGATTGCCGAGTCCGGTGGCAGCGGAGTAGAAGATCTTGTCCTGATCGGCGACGCCCACCGTCATCGCGTTGACGAGAATATTGCCGTCATAGGCCGGGTGAAAGTTCGTTTCCCCCGCCACAGTCGGGACGCCGACACAATTACCGTAGCCGCCGATGCCCGCGACTACGCCCTGCACCAGATGCTTCATCTTGGGGTGTTCAGGCCGCCCGAAGCGGAGCGCATTGGCATTGGCAATCGGGCGCGCGCCCATTGTAAAGACATCGCGCAGGATGCCGCCCACACCAGTCGCCGCGCCCTGATAGGGTTCGATATAGCTGGGGTGGTTGTGGCTCTCCATCTTGAAGATCGCCGCCTGACAGTCCCCAATGTCGATCACGCCCGCGTTCTCGCCCGGGCCGCAGATCACCCACGGCGCCTCGGTGGGAAGCTTCTTCAGATGCAGGCGCGAGCTCTTGTAGCTGCAATGCTCCGACCACATCACCGAAAAAATGCCGAGTTCGACGAGGTTCGGCTCACGGCCCAGCGCGGAAAAAACGCGTTCGTATTCCTCAGCGGAAAGGCCGTGCTGTTCAACGATTTCGGGGGTGATGGCAGTCATGCAAGGGCTCCTTGCGCCGCCCCCTAGATTACTGGAGCGCGAAGGCCAAGCTGCCGCGCTTCCTGATCCAACGATTCTCTCCCACCCAGACAGCAAGCCCGGTGAGAATGGCAAAAGCGACTAGTGCCTGGAGATAGAGGAACGGTCCGGCCGATTCCGGATGCGGGGCCAGCCAGTTAATCGCCTGCAACAGCAGCATCACTCCCAGCAGCACTGCCGGAGGCCCCATCGGCCCGCGCGTGCGCTGTACGTAGAAGGCAAAGGCCCCAAAGGTAAGGCCGAGTTCCAGCGGGATGGCAACCCACGGATAGTTCCACAGCCCCAAGCCCAGTTTGGGCGGGGTGCCATCAATCGTCAGGTCAGGCACGTGCACGATCAGATCGAGCAGCCAGTGCGACATCACCACAAACCCCGCCAGCAATCCGCCAAACAGCTCGCGATTGCGGATCGCCACCACGGCCAGAAATGCCGTGGCCCAAATGGCGGCACCAATCAGGCTGTGAGTAAATGGCATGTGGTAAAGATCGAGCGGCACCATGACACTCGCGGCGGGATCAACCCTGGCTTTCTCTACCCCGATCAAGGCAAGGCCAAAAAAGCCCCAGTCGACCAGCTGCGCCGCCATGAACAATGTGCCCAGCCTTGGGCTTTGCGGACTGACCGCTGCGGCGATGAAAGCGGGGGCGAAGTGGCCGATGAACATCGCTGTGTCAGACGGCGGCGACGGGCGCGTAGCGCAGGACAACCCAGGTCGCAGCCGCGCTCGCCGCGCCGGTCGCGAAGGCGCCCCACAGGATATCGAGCACGCTGATATGGGTCGCCCACACCTTGAACACCGCCTGGCTGGTCAGATCAAAGGTCGCGTAGCACAGCGCCCCGAGCAATTTGCCGTTGAGCATGGCGGCCTGCACGGTGCTGCTATCAAGGCCCGGCTTGATCGCAAACCATGTCATCCCGGCAATGTAGATCAGATAGAACGCAGCTGCCGCGCCGACATTGAATTTCGCGGCCATGATCTCGCCGATCGCCGGCTTGTAAAGATTGCCCGCCGCCCAGCGCAGCCAGACCGCGTCAAGCGCGCCAAACACTACGGCGGCTGCCACATAGGCCATCGCGTAGGTCATAATCCAATTCGGCATGGTCGTAGAATTCCCTGTTTCGTGATCCCAACACTTGAAGCCAGCCTTGACCGCGCCCGCCCGCGCCGTCAATGCTCGTGACCATGGACGAGGGCACACCAAGCGCTGCCGCAGGGCAGGATATCTTGCAGATGAGTTTCGAACAGGCGCTTGCCGCGCTTGAAACCATTGTGCAGCAGTTGGAACGCGGCGATGTGCCGCTCGATCAGTCGATCAGCATCTATGAACGCGGCGAAGCCCTGCGCGCCGCGTGCCAGCAGCGGCTTGATGCGGCGCAGGCGCGGATCGAAAAAATCGTCACCGGCGCTGATGGCCGCGCGGCCAGCACGCAAGCCTTCGATGCGGAAAGCTGAAATGATGCTGGTGGAGAGCGGAAACTCGCTGCTGGGTGAAGCGATCACAAGCGTTAAGGCCGACATTGATTCGCTGTTCGATGCGCTGCTGCCGGTGCCCGACGATACCAGCGCGCGGTTGGTGGAAGCGATGCGTTACGCCGCAATTGGGGGGGGCAAGCGGGTGCGCCCGTTGTTGGTTTGCAGCACCGCCAGCCTGTTCGGCGTATCGCGCGATGCCGCATTGCGCGCGGGAGCGGCGATTGAAGCGATCCATGTCTATTCGCTGATCCACGATGATCTGCCTTGCATGGACAATGATGACCTGCGCCACGGCAAGCCGACCCTTCACAAGGCCTATAACGAGGCAACAGCGGTGCTGGCAGGTGATGCGCTGCACGCGCTGGCATTCGAGATCCTGTCGGACGGCAACACCAGCGAAGATCCCTTTACCCGCAGCGAGCTGATTGCAACGCTGGGCAAGGCTTCGGGCATGCACGGCATGGCGGGCGGGCAGATGATGGACATGATCGCCGATGAGGAAGGCGTGAACTATGACCTCCACACCATCACCCGGTTGCAGCAGCTGAAAACTGGCGCGCTGCTTGCCGCGAGTGTTGAGATGGGGGCGATCCTGGGCAAGGTTGCGCCGCAGGGCCGGATGCACCTGCGCGCCTATGCCCGCGACATTGGCCTTGCCTTCCAGATTGCGGACGATCTGCTGGACGTTGAAGGCGATATCGCGAAAGCCGGCAAGGCGCTGCGCAAGGATAATGAACAGGGCAAGCAGACCTTCGTGACGCTGATGGGTGCCGACAAGGCCCGCGAACAGGCGCGCGCGCTGGTCGATCAGGCGGTGCTGCGGCTCGCGTCTTATGGGGCCGAGGCCGATGTCCTGCGCGAACTCGCCCGCTACATTGTCGAGCGGGATCGCTGATCCTTCTGGGAGAGGGCAAAAACCATGACACGCCGCGTCGGAATCTATCCCGGAACCTTCGATCCGATCACCTTGGGTCATGCCGACATAATCCGGCGCGGATCGAACCTGGTTGAATGGCTGATCATCGGGGTCACCACAAACATCGCCAAGACGCCGATGTTCTCCGATGCCGAGCGGATAGCGATGGTGGAGCGCGAGGTTGCCGCGCTGGGGCTCGGCAATGTCGAGGTGGTCGGCTTCAATGCGCTGCTGATGGACTTTGCCGAGGCGCAAGGCGCATCGGTGGTCATCCGCGGCGTGCGCGGGGTGACCGATTTCGAATACGAGTACCAACTGACCGGCATGAACAGGCTGCTCAACGACCGGATCGAGACGATTTTCCTGATGGCCGATGCCAGCCTGCAACCCATCGCCAGCAGGCTGGTCAAGGAAATCGCGGTTTATGGCGGTGACATCGCAAAATTTGTGAGCGCCCCGGTGTGCGACGAGGTCGAGGCACGGGTGCGCGAACAGGGACTCAAGGGCGATCCGTGAGCAACGCCGGTCTGTCGACAGTTTCCCCGTCATTCATTGCAACGCAAGCTGGGCGTGGTTAAACGGCGGGTCTAATCCGGATGGAACCATGACCATAACCAAATTGACGCCTGCTTTTGCCGCCCTGTTCCTGTTCGCCGCGCCGCACATGGCCCTGGCGCAGCAGCAGAAGGACGACACCCCGCCGGTGGCGTTCGGCGATACTGCCGAAAACCCCGATGAGGACGAAGAAGCGGCTCCACCCGCGATCCGGAGCTTTGCACCGATCAATTTTGATCCGGCGGTCGATCCTGATAATGTCTGGGTGCTCGACCTGTCGAATGGTGAGCGGGTCAAGATCCGGCTTCAGGCCGATTGGGCACCGGCTCATGCTGCGAGGGTCAAGGAGCTGACCCGGCGCGGGTTCTATGACGGCGTGGTGTTCCACCGCGTGATCGATGGTTTCATGGCGCAGGGCGGTGATCCCACCGGGACCGGGCAGGGCGGCAGCGAGCTTCCTGATCTCAAGGCCGAATTCAACCCGATGCCGCACGTGCGCGGCACGCTGGCAATGGCGCGTGCTTCGGAAGAAGACAGCGCCAACAGCCAGTTCTTCATTGTGTTCTACCCACGCTTCAGCCTCGACAAGAAATACACGAATTTCGGGCGCGTGATTGAAAACATGGAAGCGGTGGACGCGATCAATCGCGGTGAACCCCCTGCCAGCCCGACCTTCATTGTTCAGGCCTCCATCGCCAGCGACAACCGCGCGCCACCGCCTCCGCCAGCGCCTGTTGTTGAGGCGCCGATCACCGCCGATGCATTGAGCGCTCCGATCAGCTGATCTGGATGTGCGTCCCCGCGCAGGCGG
>JAKFWB010000065.1 GCA_021732945.1 Porphyrobacter sp. | reverse complement strand
CTCCTGAACAAAAGGAGAACATCATGTCAATCACCGGTCCAACCCAGATCCTATTCGCAAATGGATCAGCGCAGGAAAATCTTGCGCTCGCCGTCAACGGTTTGCAGAATCCTGTGGCGCTTTCCGTCACCGCCGCACCCGCATCGGTTGCCTCTGTACGCACGTCCGCAGGCGCGTCTCCTCTGGCAATCGGCGCCGTGCTTTCAGCCACCCAATTGGCAACCCTTCTGGTCACGCGCACAGCCAGCGGCAGTGGCCTCGGCGCGCCGGTCGGCAGCGGCGCGACCGCTGGCGTGCGTTGGCGGCACTATAACAGCGGGGCCACTGCTCCTGCCTTCGCCACATCGGCCAGCGGGCTCACGCAGGCCCAAGCGGTGAGTGCGGTCACCAACAACAATTTCTGGCTGCCTGGCTGGCCCATCGGTACGACCGGCACGCGCACTGTTGACCTGCTGTTTAGCAGCGGCACGCCGATCACATTGGGGAAGATCGCCAACATGCTGATCGGGCTCAACTATACTGGCCAAACCGTCGATCAGTGGAGCGGCGTAACGGCCCAGGCGATCATCAGCAGCAACGGTACCGCCGTCACTGTTCTGGGCGCTCTCAGCATTGGCCCGAATGTCAGCGAGCCCCTCTCACAAAAATTGTTCAATGGCGTTGTCAGCGGCGCATCGTCGGCGAGCTGGTATGGCATTCGGCTCAGCAACGTGCCGCCGCGCTATCCGTTGGTCGTCAGCGGGTTCAGCGTCGAACCGGTTGCGGCATCGACGCCCATATATGGACCAGTCATCGACAACGCGGCAATTTCGGCGGTCAAATGGCGCCATTTTGCAACCGGATCGACCGCGCCGGCACTCGCATCATCCAGCACAAACCTGACCCAGACCGCCGCCGTTACTGCGGTGAAGGATGGCAATCTGTGGGTCCCTGACTGGCCGGGGACTGGGACGACGACACGGACAGTCGACCTTCTGTTTGATTCCGGGACGGCGGTCACGCTGGGGCAAATCAAGGATTTGCTGATCAGCCTGAACTATGCCGGCCAGACGAGCGAGCAGTGGACGGGCGTCACCGTCAAGGCGCTCACCAGCAGCGATGGAACGACGGTGCAGGTGCGCAACACATTGGCGCTTTCAGCCAATGTGACCCAGCCTCTGTCGCAGAAACTGGTCAACGGCAACGTCACCGGGGCGGCATCCGCCCGATGGTTTGGCGTGCGTTTTGAAAATGTGCCGCCAACCTATCCGATGGTGCTTGGAACAGTCGGGGCCCGCGCCATCACTGGCAGTACGGGCAGCAGCTTCACCGCCCTGCCCGTCCCGGTCTATTTCGCCGTGCGCGCGGTCGACGCGGTCGGGGCCTATGCTGACTTTACCGTAGCGATCGGCGATGGATCGACCAATTTCGCCGCAGGGGCACCGCCGCCGCCACCGCCGCCGCCAACGCCCTTGCCTAGTCCGGGCGGCACCAACGCGATCGTCTACGGCGATCCGGGGTCGCGCTTTCCGCTCAACATCGCGCTGGGCGGTGTCACCGGAAGTTACACGCTGTCCGTTCCGTCGGGCTTGTCGCTCGTCCAAGAAACGGTGATGTCGCAGCCAAACCAGGCGGCGTCCAGCTATTCACCGACTTCGGCCAGCGGCCCTTATGCGGCAACGCAAACAGGCGGCGGTGTCAGCGCAAGCAGTCTTGCCATTGTAGGGTCCGGCGTAACGTTCGACGGGACTTATCTCAATGTGCCGCAAGGGACCTATCTCAACGGCGGCGCATTGGGCATCAGCCTGCCGACCACGGCCGAAGCTGCGACGACCCAGACGCCCCGGTCGATGTCGCTGGGTTATGTCGGGGTATTGCCCCTCCAAGAAACACCGCTGGTTTCGCTATACAGCTATGGCAAGGGTCAGTTCGCACTGACCAAACATTGGGATGGCGGGCGACTTCGTGCCTATGTCGAACGCGATGGTCAGGTTGCGGAGTTCATCAGTGAATCCGTGGCGTCGACCACCCAGCTCGAAGATGTCGCAGTCCAATATGTCGACACGGTCGGCGGCGCTGGCGGCACTGTCCGCTTCCTGCGCAACGGCGTGCAATTTGGCGCGACCGCCACGGTGCCCTTCAAACTTCGCATACCGCCCGATGCTGAGCTCAACTGCAACGCATCCATCGGCAACACGTCCAATTCCCATGCGTTGAAGATCAAGACCATCAGCATCGGCCTCGAAACACTGGCGCCGGTATCCTCGTTCACCCCAGTCGTTGCTGGAACCGTCGATTCGTCCACCATCGAACGGCTCCACGTCGATGCGCGCAGTGTGACAGTGCCGCAGCCATTCAAGACGATCACTTACCAAAAAGCCGGCAGCCCGGCGGTGTCGCTCGACGTCGTCATCGGCCCCTTGGTTGTGCCTGCAGGCCAGGCATATCGTGCGGTCCTGGAAGATTGGTCGAGCGGATCGGCGGTCAGCCATCCCAATATACTGGTCATGACCAGGGCGGCACGACAAAATTGCCGGTTTGAAGATGCGACATTATTCGACAGCCAACCTGCCTGGACCGAATGCTTGCCGCAAGGGGCTGCCCCCACCATAAACGGCATTGACTATCGCTGCGAAGCGATCCGCATGCCGGGCTATGTCCAATTCCAGTTCGGCTATGATTGGTCGGCGGCCACCATGCCCGACAATCCGTTCGGGGACCCGGTCGGCAAGGAAAGCTACATGGTCCCCCACAAATGGCGGATCGAGGACGTCAATGGTGCCGTGCTGGCAACCATCCAGCGACCCGATGGCGGCCCGCTGAATGGCACCGACATCCCGCGCATCTTTCAGGGGGCCTATGACGGCAATGGATATGCGATTACCAATGCGACGAATCGCTGGTATCCGCACGGCACAGTCCGGTCGGCAGTGATCTGGCGGTCGGGAACACCGCCAGCCTATGATCAGGCTTTCCTGACGGCCAACCTGCCACGCTACGACGTGACAATTCCATTCGGCTCTCACACCCATTTTTCAACAAATGGATTTGACGCCCGCATTTTTGGGTCGGACAGTGCGAATGGCTTCGGCAACACCCGTGTCATGCCGTTTGATCCCACCAATTATGCGACGTTGATCACGCAGGCCGGAGTGACGCAGGATCCGTGGAAGGGCTCGCTCTATACCGCTTCGTCCCTGGCGGCAGTTGCATCAACCTGGTTGAGATATACACCCTTCAACCAGGCCGGGCGGACTCCGATCACTGGGCCAGGCGGTGTACGCGACGAACGTTGCGCCATTGCCGAACCGGTCATGCGGTACATGAATGACATCGCCGCTACCCGGGCACATGATGGCAGGGCCTACTCCACCATCGCGCTTGATTATCTGACGTCCTACGCCAGCGATCCCTATCATTGCTTTGAAAAGGGGCGCTGCGTGCCACTATTCAAGGGCGTCAATGCCTCGCGTGATGCGGGCTTGCGCGGCCACTATTATGGGTATGGCGAAGCATCACGGCCTGCCAACCGGTCCTATTATGTGATGGGTGGGCGTCCTTATGATATGGCCACCAGCTACAATCCATGGCGCGCCAATGTCCCGACTGGCGGCACTGCGGTGGATAAGCCGACCTTTGGCACCAACGAGATCGATCTGCCGCATGCGCACCAATTTCCGCATTGGGGATCGTTGTTGTGGAAAAGCCCTGAATTCGCGTTTCTCGGTCACAAGCTGAGCGATCAGGCGCGGATGTATGAGCCATGGATTCTTGGCAATGCCGATGCACAATTGTGCGGCCAGCGTGGGGCTGCATGGCAATATCTCCACGCAGCCATGTGCTGGAAGACAGGGTCAGCCAGTTCAGACCGTCTGTATCGGCGTAGTGAAATTCTCGATTTCGTGATCAAGGATTTCGAATGGTTCCATGACAATCATCTGGCCAGCACTCCGGGCTTCAACAATCCGCCCGCCAACCTGCTGGTCAATGGTGTCATCGACGAAAACCGTGCGGTGTATGCGGCGGCGCAGCGCTTTGGTGTCATTACCCGGCTGGGTGATGATCAGGCCTTTGGTCAGCATGATTTCTACATCGGCTACTGGTTGACCAGCTTGTCGATTGCTGAGCGGATCGGGTTCAATGCCGCCGTCCGCGCTGCGTCGACCAAAGCCAGCGCAGTGCTGACATGGTTGATCGCCAAACACCGGCAACGGATCGTCGGGCGGATCAATCAGGCAAGTGTTACGGCCAACGCCTCAAGCTCGCCGTATACTTTCCGGCTGTGGAGCGACGCGGCCATTCTGGCTGCGGGCGGCATTGCAGCGTCTTTGCCGCAAAGCTACGTCGCACTCGCAGCGGTCAATGGCACAACGGCCGGCTGGGACGTATGGAACGGTTCCGGCGGTAGCCGTGATGGTCAGGCAATGGACCAGTTGATCGCGGGGCCGTCAGTGTTGAAAACCCATCTTGGCCAAAGCGGCGCAGACCTCGATACGGCCGCTTCCACGACGTCCGGCTGGCGTAACCAGAAAAAAACTGCGCAGCAGGCACTTGGTGCCAATGGCGCAGGATCCAGCTGGTTTGTTTACCTCCAGTCAGTCAACAACCCTGCCATAAGCTAACCGAGACACCGGCCCTCGCTCCTCAACAGGAGCGGGGGCACCCTCGATCGGCACCACAAACCACCCGAGGCCGCGATCGCACATGATGAGCCCAGCGCACATCACCATGGCCAATAGCGTGCCGCAACAAATAGCAGGCCTACGATTGCGCCGACCGCAATGCTCCGCCGGTCGCGAATGGCAAAGGCAACCGGATCACCATCCACTTCGCCGCGCCGCGCCATCATCCAGATGCGGTTTATCCAATAAAGCAGCGCCAAAGCGAGACCCCACAGCAGGTCCGGCGCGGCATAGGGACCGGCGTCTCTCATGTCCTCGACATAAAGGCCCATCACCAGAACCGAAACCATCCCGGCGGACATGCCGGCGCTCAACACGACATCAAGATCGGATCCTACATAGCCTCGCCCGCTCAAAAGCTTTCTGGGGTCAGTTGCAAATGCAAGCTCGGTATAGCGCTTAAGGTAGCCCAGGCTGAGGAAAAAGAAGATAGAAAAGACAAGCAGCCAAAAGCTGACCGAAACACCAACCGCCGCAGCCCCGGCAATGATCCGCAAGGTGTAAAGACTGCCAAGCGCGATAACGTCTAGCGTCATCACAGCCTTCAGGCGGAATGAATACGCAAGCGTGAGCGCAAGATAGGCAGCCAAAACCCCGCTGAACGCCAATGGCAGTGCCAGCCAGGCGAGCGCGAATGCTCCCGAAAGCAATATGCCGGCCACAGCCAAAGCCATTGGCAGGCTGACGATTCCGGCAGCCAGAGGGCGCAGCCGCTTTTTGGGGTGGGCACGGTCGGCATCGATGTCGAGACAGTCATTGATCTGGTAAATGGCCGATGCCACCGCACTGAACAGCAGCGCGGCGAGTGTTGCCGCCACAATTGCAGGGATGTCGAACAACAGCCCGCCAGTTGCCAGCGGGACAAACACCAGCGCGTTTTTCGCCCATTGGTGCGGACGGAGGCTTTTGACGACAGCGCGGATCGGCGATGCAGGCTTGGCCACCAATGGCTCAACCCGCGCTTCCGGGCGGAAACGCGTGGAATAGGCCAGACGTGATGCGGCCCAGATCGGGATATCCGCCCGGCAATCGCCGACATAGTCGAACCCGCCGTCACCGGTCATCGCCTGCAAACGCGCCAGCTTGGCCCGTCCCTTGAGATTGCCGCGCGCAGTGGTGCCAAAAGCATGGTCGAAGAGACCGCTCGCACGGGCGATCCTGGTAACGTTGCGATGGTGGCTTCCGCTCGCCAGGATCACCGTCTGCCCCTGGTTTCGGGCGACGTCGATCAATGCAAGCACTTCTGCCCTGAACGGCACTGTCGTGGGATCCACCGGCGCGCGTCGTGCCACCATGACCTTGGCAAAGGCGCGCCCGCGCATGAGCCACCAACCGAGCAACATTATGTTCAGCGGTGCCAGCCGCACAAAGCGGACGAACGATTCCAAAGTGACATCGGCCACGGTCAGGCTTCCATCAAGGTCAACCACCAATGGGCACTGGCTGGCCTCGATCGGAAAAGCGGGCGGACTATTCATCGGTCTTCGCCCTGGCTTGGCATGGCGTTCTGCGAGAGTGCACGCCGACGCATCCATGGGAACGAGCCAATCCATCGCGCCAGCCCCAGCGCCGCCAATATCACCAACAACGGCATGACCGGCTCCCGGTATCGCGGCATGACATAAGCGGCAGCGTGCAGCAGCCAGAACAAGCCTGTCGCTGCGACCAACCAGCCGATCGGTGGATTTGAGCGGCGGCATGCTACAGCTCCGGCCACCGCCAACAGCACGACACATGCGAACTGGGCGACATCGATCCAACGCAAGGCATAGGTTGCCCCGCCAGATTCCCGGTCAGCGGCATCGGGGATATTGGGGCGCCAGAACAGGCCGAGCTTTACCAGTGCCAGCCTCGCGGCATCGCCCGGATGGTCGCTGATCCAGCGCATCGCCTTGGCCTGGAGCCCTTGGGCCGCAGCTAGTTCTCCGCGCTGCGCCAGATAGGCATGCCATTCTTCGCCCATCGGCGTGCGTTCGATCCCGACATAGCCACCTGTTGCCGCAGGATTATTGCCGAGATAGAAATTGAAGCCGCTGTTGCTGTTGAGGACCGGCGCGCCCAGTTGCGCGTTGGTATAGGCGAGCCAAGGTCCTAGCGTCATGGCCAGCGCCAATGCCGCAACTATCCCTGCGCGCACCGCAGCAGGCCAGCCCGCTTTGCGCCAAAGCTGGTGTAGTGCCACCGGAAACAGCAAGCCGACCAAGGCACCCGATGCGCCAGCTACCATGCCAAAGCCGAAACTCGCTCCGCCAAGCCCTGCGGCCAAGATGCTGCGCCGTCGTGCCGCGATGGCGATGACCGCTGCAACGGTCGCCAGCAACAAGGGTGTCGACAGATTTTCACGTTGGACAATGCCGCAGCCATAAGCCGCCGGTATCCAAAGTGCATAACCCAATCCCCCCAGCGTCTGCGCCAAAGCGCCACCGCCGATCTGGCGCACGATCAGGATCAACAGCGCCAAACTTGCCAGTGCCAGACACAGATTGATTGCCAGCACCACCGTCAATGATGCGCCCGTAAAGGCAAATACAGCGCCAATAAGCAGAGGGTAGCCCGCACTATAGAAGGCGTATTGGCCCCACAGGTCCTGCATCGGCGCCCCGACCGACAGATTTTCCGCCATATTGAGGTAGGCCAGCGCATCGCTTTCTGGCTGCACCGGCGCGATGATCATGAGCAGGATCCGTGGCAACAGCACGGCCAACGCCAGCAGTGCCATTGCCAGCCGCGACACGCCTGGAGCGGGGGCCATGGCAGCGCAGGGTTTACTTTCTGGCGTCATCATTTCGTAGCCGTCAAACAGAGCGGGCGACACAGGTGCAGCCGATTGCGATGAGCAAAATGCCAGAGACCCGCAACAGGCTCAGCTGTTCGCCCAGAATCAGCGCACCCATCAACGCTGTCAGAATGAATCCAGCTCCGACAAAGGGATAGGCTACCGAAAGCGGAGCCTTGGCTAGAACGAATAGCCATACCAGCGTGCCAAAGGCATAGGTCATCAGCCCGAACAGGACGAATGGCGAAAACAGCATGTCGCTGATCCGTTGGACGATCGGGGCCGCCTCACTCGCAGCAGTTGCCGCCCCAGCTCGCTCGACGCCGACCTTCAGCAGCAATTGCGCCACGGCGGACAGGCTAACGCTGAACAGAACCAGACTGAGCAGGCGCAGGGTCATCGAGCCTCAATCTATTCTCAGCGGCAAAATACGCCGTCCAGCCAGACATGCCCGTTAGACGATGGTGGGCTCTGATGACATCACCCTAGTGGCAAAAGCTTAAAATTCAGTTCGATGATCCCGTCCACTGAGGTGGTCACGCCTGTTGGGGCGATTTGGGGCAGAGTGGCCATTACCCCTGATCACCACAGCGCGGTTGCCCACGTCCAGCACGATTTTCTTGTGCCGCGCCCGGCTGCGTGCCAAGCGCGCGCCCCATGACAGCATTCAAGGAAGGCGATCCCACCACCATTGCGCGGCTCTATGGCCGCAGCGTGGGCAAGAAGTT
Source organism: Porphyrobacter sp. (assembly GCA_021732945.1). Lineage (GTDB taxonomy): Bacteria > Pseudomonadota > Alphaproteobacteria > Sphingomonadales > Sphingomonadaceae > Erythrobacter. The sequence continues at coordinate 1,600 of JAKFWB010000065.1, read as the reverse complement.
GCGCAAACACCAGCAATCGCTGGTCGACACCCTGTTGCCGCAGATCAGCGTGCCTGCCGAAGGGCCGGTCACGGCTGAGTCGCTGTTCGGCGATCCGCGTCCGCTGCACTTCGAGATCGGCTTCGGCGGGGGCGAACATCTCGCCTTTCGCGCTGATCTGCTGCCCGATCACGGCTTTATCGGCGCAGAACCGTTCCTCAACGGCGTGGCGCAGGCGCTGACGCATGTCGAGGACCAGCGCCTCGCCAACATCCGCCTGCATCATGGCGACGCGCTGGAAGTCCTGGCGCGCATCCCCGACGGGTCGCTGACGATGGTCTATCTGCTCCACCCCGATCCGTGGCCCAAGGCCCGCCATGCCAAGCGGCGGATGATGAATGATGGGCCGCTGAAACTGATCGCTGACAAGCTCAAACCCGGCGGCGAATTCCGCTTCGGCACCGATCACGACATCTACCTGCGCCACGCGCTGATGTTGATGCAGCGGCATTCCGGCCTGTTCGAATGGGTGGTGGAGAAGCCCTCCGACTGGCAGGTGAGGCCGTCAGGCTGGCCGGAGACGCGCTATGAGCACAAGGCGCGGACCGTTTATGGACATGAGGTGTGGTATTTTCGGTTTCGGCGGCGGTAGGTCCAAAATTACATCCAATGCCGTTCAAGATATGCTTCGAACATGGGCACTGTGAAAGCAACGTCACCGTGCGCGGGACTGTAAATCATCCCTTTGGCGATGATAGTAGCGCGTCTTGGACCAAGACTCGTGAGCTTCTCGCCAAGCTGATCGGCGATGTCCGATGACCGATATGGGCCGACACCAAGCCGCGCCATAGCGATGACATATTCACGCTCCTTAGGCGTCAACCTGTCGAAGCGAACCTTGAAGAACCCTTCGTCCAGGCGCTGGAGCGCCATTTCTCGCGCACGTTCAAGGCAATTCAGTTCGATGGGTGAACTGCTTGCGACATTCCAAAGCTGGTATCCCCATTCCTGAAGAAAATAGGGATATCCATGCGTTAATTCCACAACGGCTTCGAGAATGTCGGCATTTATTGCCTCACCTTCGTCTTCGATCGGCTCCCTGATCGCCCGTTTGGCCGCTTCACTCGGAAGGGCGTCAATCCGAGGGTAGACAAACAGCCGTTCGGCATAGGACTTGGCATCGCCCGAGATCGCCGCAATTTGCGGCAAACCTGCTCCGAAGAACAGAACTGGCAGACCTTTCTGGTTGATCCGGTGGATCGCCACGATGAGCGCGGCCAGCTCGCCTGACTTGAGGTACTGGACCTCATCAATAAGGATCACCCATCCTTTGTCTGCTGCCTTGGCAGCGCGTCCAATCTCCAAGAACAGATCGGTGACGTCCAGTTCCAGATTGCCGCTGTCAGCGAGGCCGGGTTCCGGGTCTACCGAAAGCTCAAAGTCACCAACCGAAATTTTGAAAGCCGCTGCAAAACCGCGCAAGGCCTTCATAGCACTATATGTTGCCGATTTTGCCCTCTCTGCCAGCGACAGTTTCCTAAGGACCTGATGTATCTTCGGATAGAGTAGCTCGACGAGCGATCGATCTTCTGGTGCCTCAATAAATGAAGTCAAATATCCA
>JAKFWB010000143.1 GCA_021732945.1 Porphyrobacter sp. | reverse complement strand
TCATGTCCATCACCGGCGCAAGCTCCCCATCGGCGAACAGCGGCCAGGCATTATCGGCGATTTAATCGGCGAGTGCGGATTTGAACGCGTCGGATCGCGGGCGCAGGGTCGATCCGGTCAGCGTCAGCCGCCGCATCATCACCGCCGCCATATTGAGGTCAGCCTTGACCCCGCCCAGCACCGCGATGGTGACATGGCGGCCATCTTCAGCAAGGCATTTGAGGTTGCGCGCGACATAATCGCCAGACACCATGTCGAGCACGATGTTGACACCCTTACTGCCGGTATGGGCCATCACCGCCTCGACAAAATCCTGCTCGCGGTAATTGATCGCTAGGTCTGCGCCGATCCGGGCGGCAGCGGCGCATTTGGCCGCATCGCCGCAGGTGACGATCACCTGCATCGCGAAGGCCTTGGCCAGCATGATCGCCATCGTACCGATGCCGCTGGTGCCGCCGTGGATCAGCACGGTCTCGCCATCGCGCGCCAGCCCGCGTTCGAACAGGTTGTGCCACACGGTGAACAGCGTTTCGGGCAGCGCGGCGGCCTCGGCCAGCAGCATCCCTTCGGGGACGGCCAAGCAGTGCTGCCAATGCGCGGCGCAATATTCGGCATAGCCGCCGCCGGGGGTGAGCGCGGCGACGAATTGCCCGATCATCTCGTGCGGGACTTCAGTGCCGACAGCGACGATGTCGCCCGAGACCTCCAGCCCCAATAGCGGCGAGGCACCGGGCGGCGGTGGATAGGCGCCCGCACGTTGCAGGCAATCCGGACGATTGACTCCGGCATAGGCGACGCGGATCAGCACATCATCAGGGCGCAGGCGCGGCAGCGGCACGGTTTCCAGTCGCAAGACATCAGGCCCGCCCGGCGCATCGAACCCGATTGCCCGCATGTTTTCGGGTAAATCCGGCCCATTTTCTGCAATCATGTCCACCGTCCCCTGAGCCAGCCCCGATCAACCCACGCGGAATTAACCACGAAGGTTGCGCGAATAACCGTCTCTCCGATTGACAGCAAGCCGCTTGGCTTGCGATGCTGCGCCCCAATGGAAGAACCTGATCGCCCAAGGCCCAAAGGCGATGCTGCGAGTCGCCTCGCTGCGGAAGATCTCGCGCCCTACTCGCAGTCCGAACTGGGTGAGCGGATTGCGCTGCTGGAGACTGAAATCCAGCGAGTCATCGCGCATCGGGACAAGGCTGCGGCCCACCGCGCGGCCGCCGATGCACTGTTCGGGAAAGGCGGGGGATGAAATTTGCGCGCTGCCCCGTTCTATTCCTGACATGGGGTTCGCAATTCCAACACCCCTGCCCATATAGCTTGAAAATGGCGCTCTCCGCTCATTCGCCACGAGCAACCACCGCTCGCAGATAGAGGCCCCCATGCCCAGCTTCGCCCAGAACCTCGAACGCACGCTGCACAATGCGCTCGGCAACGCGTCTGAACGTCGGCACGAATATGCCACGCTTGAACACCTGCTGCTGGCACTGATCGATGATGAGGATGCCGCCGCCGTGATGGCCGCCTGCGGCGTCGATCTGGCTGAGCTGGGGGAGGTGGTAAAACAGTATCTTGATCAGGAGTATCAATCGCTTAAATCAGAAGACGGAGCTGATCCGCAGCCCACCGCAGGCTTCCAGCGGGTGATCCAGCGCGCTATCCTTCACGTCCAGTCTTCAGGCAAGGATACCGTGACCGGCGCCAATGTGCTGGTCGCGCTGTTTTCGGAACGCGATAGCTACGCTGTCTATTTCCTCCAGCAGCAGGATATGAGCCGACTGGATGCGGTCAGCTTCATCAGCCACGGCATCGGCAAGGGCGGCCGCCAGATTGAACCCAAGAATCCGGCTGGCGCGGACAAGGCCGACGAACCGGCGCAGACCAAAGACAACGCAGGCAACAAGAAGGAAACCGCGCTTGATCAGTTCACCGTCAACCTCAACGCCCGGGCCGAAGCCGGCAAGATCGATCCGCTGATCGGGCGCGGACCTGAGGTCGATCGCACGATCCAGATCCTGTGCCGCCGTTCCAAGAACAACCCGCTCTATGTCGGCGATCCCGGCGTCGGGAAGACCGCGATTGCCGAAGGGCTGGCGCGCAAGATCGTTGAGGGCAACGTGCCCGAAGTGCTGCTGCCGGCGGTGATCTATTCGCTCGATATGGGCGCGCTGCTGGCGGGCACCCGCTATCGCGGTGATTTTGAAGAGCGGCTGAAGCAGGTCGTTACCGAGCTTGAGGCAATGCCGCACGCAGTGCTGTTCATCGACGAGATCCACACCGTGATCGGCGCTGGCGCAACCAGCGGCGGGGCGATGGATGCGTCGAACTTGCTCAAGCCCGCGCTGTCGAGCGGGGCGATCCGCTGCATCGGATCGACCACTTACAAGGAATTCCGCAACCACTTCGAAAAGGACCGCGCGCTGCTGCGTCGGTTCCAGAAGATCGATGTGAACGAGCCGACCATCGAGGATACCATCGCGATCCTCAAGGGTCTGCGGTCGGCCTTCGAAGATCACCACAAGGTGAAATACACCCCCGATGCGATCAAGACCGCGGTCGAACTGTCCGCGCGTTACATCAATGATCGTAAGCTGCCCGACAAGGCGATCGATGTGATCGATGAAGTCGGCGCGATGCAGATGCTCGTCCCGCCGAGCCGCCGCAAGAAGGTGATCACCGCGCGCGAGATCGAACAGGTGATCGCGACGATGGCGCGCATCCCGCCCAAGTCCGTGTCGAAGGACGACAAGAAGGCGCTCGAAAACCTCGAACGTGATCTGAAGCACGTGGTGTTCGGGCAGGATGAGGCGATTACCCGCCTCGCCACAGCCATGAAGCTGTCGCGTGCGGGCCTGCGCGATCCGGACAAGCCGATTGGCTCGTTCCTGTTCTCCGGACCCACCGGCGTCGGCAAGACCGAAGTCGCGCGCCAGCTTGCCAGCATCATGGGGATCGAGCTCAAGCGCTTCGACATGTCGGAGTATATGGAGCGTCACAGCGTCTCCCGCCTGATCGGCGCGCCCCCGGGCTATGTCGGCTACGATCAGGGCGGATTGCTGACCGATGCCATCGACCAGAACCCGCATTGCGTGCTGCTGCTCGACGAAATCGAAAAGGCCCACCCTGACCTGTTCAACATCCTTTTGCAGGTGATGGATAATGGCCGCCTGACCGATCACCACGGCAAGACGGTCGATTTCCGCAATGTGGTGCTGATCATGACCACCAATGCTGGCGCATCGGACATGGCGCGCAGCGGGATCGGCTTTGGCGACGTGTCAAAGGCCGATGCCGGGACCGAGGCGGTGAACAAGATGTTCACCCCCGAATTCCGCAACCGGCTCGATGCGATCGTGCCCTTCGCCTATCTCGGCAAGAGCATCGTGGCGCGCGTCGTCGACAAGTTCATTCTCCAGCTGGAATTGCAGCTGGCCGAACAGAACGTCCATATCCAGTTCGACACCGATGCCCGCAGCTGGCTCGGCGACAAGGGCTATGACAAGCTCTACGGCGCCCGCCCGATGAGCCGCTTGATTCAGGACAAGATCAAGCAGCCGCTCGCCGAAGAATTGCTGTTCGGAAAGCTGGCCGGCGGCGGCGAGGTCCATGTCAGTATCAAGGATGGCAAGCCGAACTTCGAAATGACCCCCGCCCCGCCGAAGGTGAAGATGGTGAAGAAAAAGCCTGCTGCAAAGAAGGCACCAGCCAAGAAGCCCGCGCCGGAAGCGGACGAGGGCTGAGGGCGCAGACCTCGGCAGCCCACCCCGCTGCGGCTAGCCAGCAAGCTGGCAAGTCTCGCTCCCCTCCCGCTTGCGGGAGGGGTAGGGGGTGGGCACGAGGCGCGGCGGAACGGTCGCTGGCCCGCTCAGTTCTTCGATCATGACCGCCCCCTTTGCCTGGATCCGCCCTGAGCCGCACGGCATCCATGTCGTCCCCGCCGATGTCTGGATCGACCCTTCGCGCGCTGTGCCGCGCGCGCTGGTCACCCATGGCCATGCCGATCACGCGCGCGGCGGGCATGGGGAGACCATCGCCACCCCGGCGACGCTGGCAATCATGGAGCTGCGCTACAACACCCGCGCGGGCGCGGTAGCGGCGGAGTATGGTGAGGCGGTGACTATCGGCAGCGGGGTCACCGCTACCTTTCTGCCTGCCGGACACGTGCTCGGATCAGCGCAAATTCTGCTCGAGCATGCGGGGGAGCGGGTGATCATCACCGGCGATTACAAGCGCGCGCCCGATCCCACCTGCGCGCTGTTCCAGGTCACCCCTTGCGATATCTTCATCACCGAGGCGACCTTTGGCCTTCCGGTCTTCACCCACCCGCCGATTGCCGAGGAGATCGGCAAGCTGCTCGCTGCGCGCGCTGCCAACCCCGACGCCTGCATCCTCGTGGGCGCCTATGCGCTGGGCAAGGCGCAACGAGTGATCGCGGAACTGCGCGCGGCCGGGCACCGCGACACGATCTGGCTGCACGGCGCGATGGAAGCGATGGGCCGCCTGTATGAGGAACATGGCGTGGGGCTGGGCGACCTTAAGCTGGTGAGCGATGCCACGAAGGATCAGATGCGCGGCTCGATCATCCTTGCCCCACCCTCGGCGCTCAATGACCGCTGGAGCCGCCGCTTGCCCGATCCCATCACAGCGATGGCGAGTGGCTGGATGAGGGTGCGCGGGCGGGCGCGGCAGCGCGGGGTGGAGCTACCGCTGGTGATCTCAGACCATGCCGACTGGAACGAACTCACCGCCACCATCGCCGAGGTCAACCCGCAGGAAACCTGGATCACCCACGGCCGCGAAGAAGCGCTATTGCGCTGGTGCGAACTCAACCAACGCCGCGCCCGCGCGCTGGCATTGGTGGGGTATGAGGACGAGGATGATTGAGCCCCCCGTCCTCTCGCCCGCAGGATTACTTGATCGCAGCCAGATCAGCGGCGATCTTCGCCAGCACGTCTTCCGTGATCAGCCCCTGCGAGAACGGCGCGAGCGACTTGAGGCTGAGCGCCTTGAACTGCTCATAGGCGGGGTGCTGGTCGATCCCGGCGAGGTGCTTGACGACCACCGCCTTGGCGCGCTCGTCAGCCATCAGGGCTTCGATCGGAGTTTCGACCGTAAAGGCCGCGGCGGTCGCCGTGGTAGCGGCCTCCTCAGCGGCATAAGCCGGGGCGGTGATGGCAACAGCGGCAAGCGCAAGGGCGGTAAGCGGAGCAAACTTCATACAGGCAATTCCTTGTTAGCGACGCGAACAAGCGGAGCGTCGAACAAGCGCTTTAGCAATTCAACATGGCAGTGCAATGAATGGGTAATGCGGGGCTAATGGAGGCCTTTGCCGCCCTTCTCGACGCCTTGGTCTACACCACCAGTCGTAACCGCAAGCTGGCGCTGATCGCTGCCTATCTGCGCAGCGCGCCCGACCCCGATCGCGGCTGGGCGCTGGCGGCGTTGACCGATGGGCTCGATTTCCCCGCGGCCAAATCCTCCACCGTCCGCACGCTGATGAAGGAGCGGGTTGATCCGGTGTTGTGGTCGCTCAGCCGCGATTTCGTCGGCGATACGGCCGAGACCGCAAGCCTGCTCTGGCCCGCGCCCGAGGGTGCCGCGCCGCAGGATGATCTGCCGCTGGCCGAGGTGGTCGCGCGGCTGGCGGCGCTCACCCGCGCCAGTGCGCCGCGTGAATTGCCGCTGCTGCTCGACCGGATGGATGCCAATGGCCGCTATGCGTTGATCAAGCTCGCCACCGGAGGCATGCGCGTCGGCATTTCCGCACGGCTCGCCAAGACGGCGTTCGCGCAGGCCTTCGATGTCGCCGTGGAGGAGGTCGAAGAATATTGGCACGCGCTGACCCCGCCCTATGCGGAATTGTTCGCATGGGCGGCAGCAGGCGGCCCTGCGCCTGATCTCGCGAGCACCCCGCGCTTTCGGCCGTTTATGCTCGCTCACCCGCTGGAGGATGGCGAAGTGGACCTCGCGGATTATGCCGCCGAGTGGAAATGGGACGGGATTCGGGTGCAATTGATGCGCACCGGGGGTGTCACCCGTCTCTATTCCCGGTCGGGCGATGATATCTCCGCGACCTTCCCGGAATTGCTGAACGTGCTGCGGGTGGACGCGGTGCTCGATGGCGAATTGCTGGTGCGGGGCAGCGCCCAAGGCGGGGAAGCAGGCGGCGCGGCGAGCTTCAATGCGCTTCAGCAGCGGCTTGGGCGCAAGACTGTCTCGGCCAAGATGCTGAAGGAGGCCCCCGCCTTTGTCCGCCTCTATGATGTGCTGCTGCTCGAAGGCACCGACTGGCGCGAGCATCCCTGGGAGTTGCGCCGCGCGACTTTGGAAGGGCTGATGCCGCGCCTGCCCGCAAGTCACTTCGACCTGTCCCAGCTGGTCGAAGCCGAGGATTTCACCGCCCTCGCCCGCATTCGCGACACCGCCCGTGCCGAGGCGATCGAGGGCCTAATGCTCAAACGCCGCGACAGCCCCTATGTCGCCGGCCGCAAGGCGGCGCTGTGGTACAAGTGGAAGCGCGATCCGCTGCTGATCGACTGCGTGCTGATGTATGCTCAACGCGGGAGTGGTAAACGGTCGAGTTTCTATTCGGACTACACCTTCGGCTGCTGGGACGGCGATCCCGATGTGGGCGCGGAATTGCTGCCCGTGGGCAAGGCCTATTCGGGCTTCACCGATGCGGAATTGAAGCAGCTCGACAAGTTCGTGCGGCAGAACACGCTCAACCGCTTCGGCCCGGTGCGTGAGGTGGTCCGCCAGCTGGTTTTCGAGGTGGCGTTCGATAGCGTCCACAGCTCCAAACGCCACAAGAGCGGCCTCGCGATGCGCTTCCCCCGCATCCACCGCATCCGCTGGGACAAGCCCGCCCATGAGGCGGATCGGTTGAAAGGGTTGCGGGGGCTGATTCGCGATTGACCGCGAGGCGCACGCCAACTAGGTTTCAAAGCGAAACCAAATGGAGCCTCCAATGTCCTACGCCACCGCATTGCTTGCCACCCATGCCAACTTGCTGGGCACGCTCGATAACCTCATCACCAAGGCAGAAAGCCACGCAAAGGGCGAGGCGCTGCTCCAAGCGCGGCTTGCGGAGGACATGTTCCCGCTGTCGACCCAAATCCGCTTCACCGTCACGCAGGTGATCGTCGCACTCGACCGTCTCGGCAACCTCGGTATCGCAAGCCTCGATGAAAGCGAGATCACCACCTTCGCGGAGGCGCACAAGCGCATCGCAGCTGCGCGCGAGATGGTCGCAAACACCGATCCGTCGACTTGGCCCGCCGCGAACGACTTGGTCGAGTTCACACTCCCCAACGGAATGGCTTTCGCGATGCAGGCGCATGAATATTGCCGCGACTGGGCGACGGCGCAGCTCTATTTCCACCTGATGGCGGTTTACACGATCCTGCGGATGGAGGGCCTGTCGATTGGGAAGATCGACTATGTCGGCTACATGCTGAAATATATGAAGCAGCCCGCCACCTGATGCACCGCTACGACCCCGCCCGCCAACGCCTCGCATTGGGCCTTGCCGGGCTGGCGGGGCTGGTGGATGCGACCGGGTTTGTGGTCGCAGGCGGATACTTCACCTCCTTCATGTCGGGCAACACGACACGGATGGGGGTGGAGCTGGTCGAACGCCCCGCTTTGGCTCTGGCGCCGCTGGGGCTGATCGGGTGCTTTCTGGCGGGCGTGGTGCTGGGCGCATTCGCTGGTCGGCGCTTTGCGGGGCGGCACAAGCGGGTGTTGCTCGGCTTGGTGGCGGGCGTGCTGGGCACGGGCGCGGGATTGCTGGCGATGGGCCTGCCAATCCCCTTTCTCGCGCTTTCGGCGCTGGCGATGGGGCTCGCCAATAATGTCTTTGCGCGTGATGGCGAGGTCACCGTCGGCGTAACCTATATGACCGGGGCGCTGGTGCGCTTCGGGCAGGGGGTGGCGGCGCGGATGGCGCGGCAACCGCTCCCGGCGACGCGCGGCTATGGCTTGCTGTGGAGCGCGCTGGCGCTGGGGGCGGCGGTGGGCGGCGGGCTGTGTCTGCTCGCCCCCACGGCGGCGGCGGGCGCGGGATGCGCGGCGGCGCTGGCATTGTGGGGCTTTGCCTTCCAGGTCGAGCGAGCGCCGACTTAGCCCAGCGCCGCCGCCACCGCTTCCGCATGGGCCTTGGCGTTCTCCGCATAATGCATCACGCCCACGCGCATTCCGGCGATTGCGGCATCGCCCAAGTCCTTCATCTTAACCGCTGGTCGACCCGCCCACAGCTCGCGGTCACCCATCACCTTGCGCTCTGTGAGCATTGCGCCGGCTGCCAGCATAGCCTCGTTGCCGATCACCGCCTTGTTCATCACGATCGCGCCCAACCCCACAAACCCGCGATCATGGATCGTACAGCCGTGGACCATCGCCATATGGCCGATCAGCACATCATCGCCGATCACCAGCGGGCAGCCGTCGGGATCACCCGGACGCGGCGGATCGCAGTGGAGCACGCTCCCGTCCTGGATATTGGTCCGCTCGCCAATGCGGATCGAGAACACATCGGCGCGCAGCACGCAATTGTACCAGATCGAGCTGCCCGCCCCGATCACCACATCGCCGATGATCGTGCATCCCGGCGCGATAAAGGCGGTGTCGTGGATTATGGGCGTCTTGCCATGGATCGGGATGATATTGACGCCGGGTCGGTGTGTCACTGCTGGCTCTCCCATTCTGCGCGGGTGATCGCATATTGGATCAACGGACGTTCATCCGACTCCAGCGCTGGATCGTCAAAATCAAGTTCCGGCCGCCGTGTCATGCCGAGTTTGGCCATCAACCGCCAACTGCCAATATTCGCCTCGCACGTCACTGCAACCAACAGCGGCACGCCGATGACGGCAAAACCCCAGTCCACCACCGCGCGCATGGCCTCGTGAGCATAGCCCATGCGCCAGCGATCCTCGCGCACCAGCCAGCCGACTTCGTGATCCTGCGGGTTGGGGGCGAGCGGATGGGCCACCCGGCGCAGACCGCAATGGGCGACGATTTCGCCCGTCGCCCGCTCCTCGGCGAGCATGAAGCCGAAGCCCTCGGCAGCAAAACTCACCCGCGATGCTTCATGCTTGGCCGCCATCACCGCGCGCGGCTGCACGCCGCCGAGATGGCGCATCACCGCAGGCGTGTTGAGCAGTGCCATGTGGGCGTCAAGGTCGCCCCCGCCGATCTGGCGCAGCACCAGCCGCTCGGTCGTCAGCACTTTGGCGGTCATGCAGCGGCGCGCCATTGGTCGCGGGTGATGGAATAGGCAATGATGCGCGGGTTTTCGGGATCGAAATCGGCATTATTGAAATCAAGGTCTTCGCGCCGCTCCATGCCGAGGCGGATCATCAGGCCCCAACTGCCGGTGTTGCCCTGCACGGTGAGCGCGATCACTTCGTCCGCACCGAAGCGATCAAACGCCAGTGCGAGCGAGGCGGTGGCGGCTTCCTTGGCATAGCCCTGCCCCCAGGCATCTTCGCGCAGCCGCCAGCCGACCTCCATCATGCCCTGCGGCCCACCCGCCTGATTGGAGCGCTTCAAACCGCAGAAACCCAGCAGCGCGCCATCCTCTCGCCGTTCCACCACCCAGAAGGTGTGGCCGTGATCGGCGCGATAAGCCTCGATCCTCGCTTGCCCCGCCGCACGCCCGTCCGCATCCTGCACCCCGCCGAGCCAGCGCATAACAGCAGGGGTGTTGGTCACCTCCCAAAAGACGGGCCAATCCGCCGCGCGCCAATCGCGCAAGGTCAGCCGGGGGGTTTCGTGGCGAAATTCGGTCATGCGGGTGCGTCCATTGACCAGACGGTGGTGGGGTTGTCGGCGGGGGGATAGTCGGGATCGTCGTAGCCGAGTTCAGCCCGCCGTTTGAAGCCCAGGCGCTGCATCATACGAGTGGAAGCGGCGTTGGAGTCGCTCGTTTGCTAATAGAGCAGGGGCAACGCCAACGCCTCAAAGGCATAGG
>JAKFWB010000557.1 GCA_021732945.1 Porphyrobacter sp. | reverse complement strand
GTCGCGGTCACCACGCCGCGCGGTTCGAGGCAGGGGATGTGGATTATGTCGTGGCTCTCCACCACAATCCCGCGCCGCACGAGGATCGCATTGCCGTGCCAGCCCATCGAATCGTGCTGCACATCAAGTGGCACAGGAACGTAATCGCTGTGGCTCTCGATCATGAAGCGCGGGAGCACCGAGGCGCGGGTGCCGAAGCGCAGGTCCGCCTCTTGCAGGCAGACGATATCGGCATTCACCTCGGCCAGCACCTTGAGGATGCGCGCCGGATCACGCTTGCGATCCGTGCCCACGCCCTTGTGGATGTTGTAGCTCGCCAGTTTGATGATGGGGGCAGGCGGTTCGGTCATGGGGCGGGGATAGCCGCCATGGCGGAATTTCCAAAGCGCGCGGCGGGCTCTGCTGCGTTATCGCGGAATGAGCTGCGGCGTCCGCCTCCTCGCGAAGATCGGCGACCCGCTAAGGTTCAGACCACAACCGCAGCAGATTGTGATACAACCCCGTCAGCGCCAGCACGTCCGCATCGGGCGCATTGGCGGCGCGCAGGTTCTGGATTGTGCCGTCGAGTTCGAACAGCATGTCGCGTTGCTGCGCGCTGCGCACCAGGCTCTGGATCCACAGCACCGCCGCATCGCGCCGTCCTTGTGTGACCGGGGTGACCCGGTGGCGCGCGCCCGAGGCGTAAAGGATCATGTCCCCGGCCGGAAGTTTCACCGCATGTTCGCCGCCGGGGCCTGCGATCAGCAACTCGCCCCCGTCATAGCTGGCGGGATCGCTGAGGAAGAGCGTCGCTGAAAGATCGGCGCGCATCCGTCCTTTGGTCAAAGGCCGGATCGCCCCGTCGATGTGGTCGCCATAGGTCGCCCCGCCTTCATAGCGGTTGAACAGCGGCGCGCTGATGCAGGTTGCCAAGGCACTGGCAGCAAACAGGGGGTGGCGCGCCAGCGCGTCCATTACCACAGCGCCAGCCTGCAAGGCGATCGGATCATCCTCGTCCAGCTGGCGATTGTCTTTGACCGTGGCCGACAGGTGCCCGGCGGTGGCGCGGCCATCGATCCACCCGGCCCGGCCCAGCAGCCCATGCACCTGCGCCAGCGCGGCTGCATCCAGCACTCCGGGAATATGCAGCATCTATGCCCCCTCTTTGCCTAGGTCAGCGGGGCTAGAACGACCATTGGAGCGACGCAAGCGCGGTGCGGCGCGCGCCGGGGATCACGTGGACCGGGTGGAGCTGTTCGAAATAGACCGCGTCGAACAGGTTATTGACCACCAGCCGCGCGATCACGCCATCGGCGATCTGGAACTTGGCGCTGAGATCGACAATCGTGAAGGCAGGCGCAATCAGAAACGATCCCGGCGTATTCTGCCCCAGCCGCCGACCGGTGGAGATGACGTTCGCTCCGACATTGAGCCGGTCAGTGACGTCATAACTGGTGGCAAAGGTGCCCATATGCCGCGCCGTCAGCAACAGCGGCTGGCCCACAATCGGCCCGGCGGGCGAGGATTCCAGCGTCTGGCTGTCAAGAAATGCGTAAGAGCCGCGCACGCTCCAACCGGGCAGGATTTCGCCGTTGAACTCGATCTCGGCCCCATCGACCCGCTGCTTGCCGCCAAGCGTGTTGAAGCCCGGAAAAGCGGGATCGGGCACGCGCACCTGATCCTTCTCGATCCGGAAGATCGAGGCTGACAGCAGCACACGGTCACCAAACAGGTTCCACTTGGTGCCGAGCTCAACCGAGAAACTGGTTTCCGGATCGAGATTGATATTCGCCTGCGCCACGCTGCGCCCGGCGGAAATCAGCGATTCAATCCCCTCTCCCGAAGGGTTGAAGCTGTTGGCGTAGCCTGCATAAATGCTGCCATTCTCGCTGGGCTTGTACACCAGCGCCCCGCGATAGCTGAGGTTGCGGTCTGTGCGGTCAACCGCGGTATCCGTCTGCGTGCCCGCCTGATTGAACCCGGCGCTGTTGAAACGGGTGTTGAAGCTGTCCCACCTGAGGCCGACAATCGCCCGCCAGCGCTCGCCGATTTCGATCGTATCGATCGCAAACAGCCCGAACCCGGTCGACCGCGACCGCGCGCGCAGCCGCACAAAGCTGTTGGGCGCGCTGTCGTAGAAGATAACCTCTGGGTCCGTCAGCGAGGTCGAGGGAACATTGACATTGGTGATGTAGGTGGTGGTCGGGTTTTCAAGGCTGAGTTCTCCGCCGAAAATCAGCACATGGCGCAGCGGCCCCGTGTCGAAATCGGCTTTGAAGTCCGTCTGGTTCTGAAAGAACTCGTCGGTCGAAAAGCCCTGAAACAGGTTGCGCGATACGGTGATCTGATCAAGCGACGTGCCCTGCGGCGTCGCCGCTGGGATGATCGCTTCGCTATAGCGGAACGCGCGCTTGTTATACGAATAGCGGGTCTGACTGCGCAGTTGCAGGCTTTGCGAAAAGCTGTGGTCCAGCTTCAGCGTGACGATGTTGGCGTCGGTGTTCAGGAAATCATTGGTGAACCCGTAATAGTTCGATGGATCAACCGCTGCCGGGGCACCGGGGTTCGCGAACCGGCCCGGGAACCAGGGAATGCCATAATCGGGCCGGTTGCGTTCGGTCTGGTGGACATAGCTCAGTTGCACCGTGGTCTGCTCGCCCAGACCAAAGGCGATCTTGGGCGCGACACCCCACCGCTCACTGCGACCAAAGTCGCGGCCTTCTACGGCGGATTCGTGATAGAAGGCGTTGAGCCGGAACGCGCTGTTCTGGCCTGCAATGCCCGCAAGGTTGACATCACCGGCGATCCGCCGCGAATCATCCAGCCCGATCTGCACATCGGCCCGCGCGAAGGTATCTCCCTTGGGCTTTTTGCTGACCCGGTGGATCACCCCCCCGGTCGACCCGCGCCCGAACAGGAACGATGACGGGCCCTTGAGCACCTCGATCGCTTCGTCATCAAACGCGTCACGGTAGTAATAGCCGTAGTCGCGGATGTTATCGACAAACAGGTCGTTGCGCGTGGTGAAGCCGCGCAGGCTGGCATTATTGCCCTGAAAACTGGTCTCGCCCGCGCCAACGCTGATCCCGGCGACATTGCGCAAGGCATCATTGAGATTGTTGATCCCGCGATCTTCCAAGTCTTCCTTGGTGACGATGCTGATCGCCTGCGGGGTATCAAGGATCGGGGTGACGATCCGGTCGAGCGCGGCCGCGTCGTTCTTTTCGCCGGTGACGACAATGGTGGGGGGCTTGCGCTGCTCCGCATCGACCGGCTCTTCGGCATGGGCAGCCGGAGCGACGCCCAGACCAAGAGCGAGGCTCGCCGCCAAGGCGGGCGCGCCGCGCGCGGTGAAGCGAATGGCGGAATTACCCGCCGGACGAAAATTGATCACCGTAATCCCCCATTCCCGATGTCGCAGGCGTTCGCCGCGTTCGAGACCAATCTACGAATGCCCAAAGCTCCTATCGGATGCAAACATTAAAGGCGCTTCAAACGCGGATACCCATTGCATGGTGCCGTAGGGGGCATGGTCAATTATTGCCCGTCACAATTCGGAACAGCCCGCATGACTCCGGCCTGTCTGGCGACGCGCCGCATGGCGTTGTCTGACGCCGATCAGGCGCGATCTTTTCTGTAACCCAAGCGCAACATATTGAACATTTATCCGCCCACGACGGTCTTTTTGTTATACTTTTTGGACTGCGGGGGTAGCTTTCGCAAAAGAACCAAAAACAAAATAACCTGGAGAGGCTTAATGTCATATCGCACGAATTTCAGGGCGAACTGCGCCCTGACCATACTCGCCATCGCATGCGCTGCGCAGCCCGCCTTTGCGCAGGCTGAGGGCGAAGCGGCGGCGGCGGAGCCAGCAGCGCCCGGCGAAACCATCATCGTCACCGGCACCCGGCGCACCGACCGCACGGTGTCCGAAAGCGCGGTTCCGATTGATGTGATCGGTTCAGACGCCTTGCTCAATCAAGGCACGACCGAAACCAACCGCCTGCTCAACAACCTCGTGCCGTCGTTCAACTTCCCGCAGCCATCGCTGACCGACGGCACCGATTCGCTGCGCCCGGCGACCTTGCGCGGCCTCGCGCCGGATCAGGTGCTGGTGCTGGTCAATGGCAAGCGGCGGCACTCCTCCGCGCTGCTCAATCTCAACGGCTCGATCGGGCGCGGCTCGACCGGGGTCGACTTGAACACCATCCCGCCGCTGGCGATTGACCGGATTGAAGTGCTGCGCGATGGCGCGGCCTCGCAATATGGCTCGGATGCGATCGCGGGGGTGATCAACGTCCAGTTGAAGAAGCGCGAAGGGGGCCGTGCGCAGGTCACTTACGGCAAATATATCACCACGCTGGAAGACGTGGCGCAGGTCGCCAGCGTGGCTCCGACCACCGGGACCGGCGATGATCCGGCGATCACCTTCACCGGCGAAGATCGCGAACGGAATGATGGCGACACGATCACACTGGCCGCCAATTTCGGCCTGCCGGTGGGCGATACCGCCTATGTGAACATCACTGCCGAATACAAGGATCGTGATTTCACCAACCGGGCCGGACCGGATCCGCGCCGCCAATATGCGGGCGTGGGCGATCCGCGTGAGACAACGATTGAGCGCTACAATCACCGCTTCGGCGATGGCGAATCTGAGGACGTGAACATCTTCGTCAACACCGGCGTTGATGTTGGCCCCGCGTTCGAACTCTACGCGTTCGGCAGCTATGGCAACCGCAAGGCGAATGGCACCGGCTTTTATCGCCGTGCCAATGATGCCCGCAACCGCGACTTCGCCAATGGCGGCGCGCCGTTCTATCCCGATGGCTTCCTGCCGCAAATCGATGCCGACATCGAGGATATTGCCGGCGCGCTCGGGGTGCGCGGTGAGGCCGGGGGCTGGAACCTCGATCTGTCGATCAACTACGGCAGCAACCGGCTCGATTACGGCGTGTCGAACAGCTTCAACACCTCGCTCGGCGGGCTCGTCAGCCCGACCGAATTCGATGCGGGCGGGCTGCGTTCGGGCCAGACTTCGGTCAATTTCGATGCGCAGCGCGAATTTGACCTGGGCATTGGTGACAGCTCGATCGCGTTCGGCGGCGAATGGCGCAACGAGAACTACAAGATCGTGGCGGGCGAAGAGGCGAGCTATATCGCTGGCCCCTTTACCTTCTCGAACGGGGCTGCGCCGGGCGCGCAGGTGTTCCCCGGCTTCCAGCCTTCGACCGCCGTCGATGCATCGCGTGACAGCTATGCCGCCTATGCCGAAATCGACAATGATTTTTCGGACAGCTTCAACGTCCAACTGGCCGGGCGTTACGAGAACTTCTCTGACTTTGGCGATACCTTCAACGGCAAGATCGCCGCGCGGTTTGAGCCGATTGAAGGGATCGCCTTGCGCGGCGCCCTGTCGACCGGATTCCGCGCGCCCGGTCTGGCGCAGCAGTTCTTCTCCACCACATCGACCAACAATGTTGGCGGGCAGCTGATTGAAATTGGCACCTTCCCGGTCGGCTCTCCGATTGCGGTCGCGCTTGGTGCGCAGCCGCTTGAACCGGAAAAGTCGGTCAACATCAGCGGCGGCGTGGTGTTCACGCTGCTGACCGGCCTCAGCCTCACGGTTGATTACTACAACATCAAGATCGACGACCGCATCGTGCTGACGGAAAATCTGGTCGGCGCTGATGTCGAACAGCTGCTGCGGGATGCGATGGTGGTGGGCACCTCCGCGCGGTTCTTCATCAACGGGATCGACACCCGCACCGAAGGGCTTGATGTCGTTGCCAGCTACCGTGTGCCCGATTTCGGCATGGGCAGGCTGACGCTGACAGCGGGTTTCAACACCAACGAAAACACGATCAC
This sequence comes from Porphyrobacter sp., assembly GCA_021732945.1. Lineage (GTDB taxonomy): Bacteria > Pseudomonadota > Alphaproteobacteria > Sphingomonadales > Sphingomonadaceae > Erythrobacter. The sequence goes on along the minus strand of JAKFWB010000557.1, from coordinate 4,173 downwards.
CGATCGGCGGGAATTCCCCAACTTCAACGCCAACCGCCTGTTCGCGCGGCAGGAAAGTCTGCGTCTGACCGATGGCCAACCGAGCAACAAGCTCAACCTCGGCCTGAACTGGGAGAACGAGCCGTTTGGCGTAACAATCAACGCCAATCGGTTCGGCGAAGTGCTGATCCCCGATGGCGTGACGACGGCGACGACGGACGGACTGCCGGTGACGGTCACCAATCCCCAGATCCGCAATGATATCCGCGTGGCAGCCGGGGATGCACCGGGCGATTTCGATCTGACGCCGAAATGGGTGGTCGATCTGGAAGTGCGCTACAATCCGGTCGAGTTCATTCAGCTGGCGGTGGGTGCCAACAATATGCTCGATGAATACCCCGATCGCCTGCCATTTGGCACGGTCAACGGGGTCAATTTCGGGGTCAACAACAGCTTCCTGCCCTATTCGTCGCAATCGCCCTTCGGTTTCAGCGGGCGCTTCCTTTACGGACGGGTCAGCGTCGAGTTCTGATCGGCACAGCAGGGCGCGGAGGGGCACGGTCGAACGTGCCCCTCCGTCCCATTCGGCGCACCCAATGCCGTTATGGCGGAATTTCGAAAGCGCATGCGGCGGGTTCTGCCGCATCATCGCGGCATGAGTTACGGCGCGCGTGTTCTCTATGCCTTTGACGGCGGCCCCCACGGGGATTGGGCCGTGACGGGCATGTCCACTTTATGCGGCGACGGTCTGCCTGTGGTCGCGGGCCTCTCGATCCGCGCGGGCGACACCTCTGCACCCGCCCCGCCAACATGGACGCTGGCGGGCGTGGCGAGCCACCTGCGCTACACGTTGCGGGAGGAATATTCCGAACTCACCGCGCGCGGCAGCCCCTTGGGGCGCGGTGAAGCGCGGCTGGCGGCGCTGATCCCGATCAGCAAAAGCGATGCCTGGTGGGCGCTGGCGCAGGACGAGCGCCGCCGCATCTACGAAGACCAATCGCGCCACACCAGCATCGGGATGGAATACCTGCCGCAGATCGCGCGGCGGCTGCACCATGGCCGCGATTTGGGTGAGCCGTTCGACTTCCTCACCTGGTTCGAATTCGCCCCTGAACACGAAAGCCTGTTAGACGAGCTTCTGGCGCGGCTGCGCGACAGCCTCGAATGGACTTACGTGGAACGCGAGGTTGATATCCGGCTGACGCGGGCGGTTTAGCCCCCTCCCCCAACCCCTCCCGCAAGGGGAGGGGGTTGGGCCGCTTAGCCCGCCGCCAGCAGGCTCGCATTCCCTCCGGCTGCGGTGGTGTCGATGCACATCACCCGTTCGGTCGCGAACCGGGCGAGGTAGTGCGGGCCGCCCGCTTTGGGGCCGGTGCCCGACAGGCCCTCCCCGCCAAACGGCTGGCTCTCGACCACCGCGCCGATCTGGTTGCGGTTGACGTAGAAATTGCCGACCTTGGCCCGCGATTGCACGAAGCGCCGCGTCTCGGCGATGCGGCTATGGAGGCCGAGGGTGAGGCCGAATCCGGTGGCGTTGATGGCATCCACCACTTGCCCCAGCTCGCCCGCCTTGAACCGCACCACATGAAGCACCGGGCCAAAATTTTCACGCGCCAGCTCGCTGATCGATGCCAGTTCGATGATCGTCGGTGCGACGAAATGCCCCTTGGCCGGGGTGCCGGGCAGACGTTCCACCTTAAGCCCGCGCGCGGTGCAATCGGCGATATGGGCTTCAAGCAGCGCCTTTGCCTCGTCGTCGATCACCGGGCCTACATCGGTGGTGAGGTGCGCCGGATCGCCCACGCTCAGCGCCGCGAACCCGCCGCGGATCATTTCCAGCACCGGCTCGGCGATGTCCTCTTGCAGATACAGTACCCGCAACGCCGAACAGCGTTGGCCCGCACTCTGGAACGCGCTTGCCAGCACATCGCGCACTACCTGTTCGGGCAGGGCGGAGCTGTCGACGATCATCGTGTTCTGCCCGCCGGTCTCGGCGATCAGCGTGGCGATTGGCCCGTCGCGATTGGCGAGCGCGCGGTTGATCGCGCGGGCGGTGTCGGTCGATCCGGTGAAGGCGACGCCAGCGAGGCGCGGATCGGCGGTGATCATCTGGCCGACCGCGCCCGCTCCGGGGAGCAATTGCAGCGCCTCTGGCGGGATGCCCGCTTCGTGACACAGTTTGACCGCGAGCGCAGCGATCAGCGGGGTCTGTTCGGCAGGCTTGGCAATGACGCTGTTGCCAGCCGCCAGCGCGGCGGCGGCCATGCCGATGAAGATCGCCAGCGGGAAATTCCACGGGCTGATCGTGGCAAACACCCCGCGTCCGTGAAGCGACAGCGAGTTCTCCTCGCCCGTTGGCCCCGGCAGGATGGTCGGCGCTGAAAACTGACGCCGCGCTTCGGCGGCGTAGTAGCGCAGGAAATCAACCGCCTCGCGCAGTTCGAGCACCGCATCCATCAGCGTCTTGCCCGCTTCACGCTGGCACAGGCTGAGGAACTCGACCGAATGGCGTTCAAACAGATCGGCAGCTTCTTCCAGCAGCAGCGCGCGCGCCTCGCCGCCCAGCGCGTCCCAGCCGGGCTGGATCGCGGCGGCGCGGGTGAAGGCGGCATCGACCTCTTCAGCGGTGGCATCGCGTCGCGTGCCGATTACGGCGGCGGGATCATGCGGCGATGTGACTGCCACAACCTCACCCGGCGCAGCGCTCGGAAAGGTCGGCTCGGCCCGCCAATGGATATTGGCGAGGCCCACCAACCGCCCCAGCAACGGCCCGCGCTCCAAGGGATCGCTCAAATCAATCCCGGCGCTGTTCTGGCGGCCCCCGAAGATGTCTCCCGGCAAGGGGATCGCCGGATTGCGGCGCGGGCTGAGCGCGGCGAGTTCCGCCACCGGATCGCCGACCAGTTCTTCGGCCGGAATATCAGCATCGCCCATGCGGTTCACAAAGCTGGTATTGGCCCCATTTTCCAGCAGGCGGCGCACCAGATATGCGAGCAACTCCTTGTGCCCGCCCACCGGCGCATAGATGCGAACAGGCGTGGGATTGTTGCCCTCAACCCGGCGGAGCGCCTGATAGACCTCCTCGCCCATGCCATGCAGGCGTTGAAACTCGAAAGAGCGGCCTTCACTCAGCGCCTTGATCGCGGCGATCGTATAGGCGTTGTGCGTAGCGAAAGCGGGGCGCAGCACATCGCTGTGTTCGAACAGCCGCGCGGCGCATGCGAGGTAGCTGACATCTGTCGCAACCTTGCGGGTGAACACCGGGTAATCGCTGTATCCGCCAATCTGCGCCAGCTTCACTTCGCTGTCCCAATAGGCGCCCTTGACCAGCCGCACGAACAGCTTGCGCCCGTGCCGCCGGGCAAGCTTCCCCGCCCAGTCGCACACCGCCACGCCGCGTTTTTGGTAGGCCTGAATCGCAAGGCCGAAGCCCTCCCAGCGGCTGCCATCGGGGCGGCGGAACAGGTCGTCATCGGCGACCAGTTCCTCGATGATGTCGAGGCTGAGTTCGAGCCGTTCGGCCTCTTCCGCGTCGATGGTGAAGTGGATATCGGCATCGCGCGCCTTCACAGCCAGCGCGCGGATCATCGGCACCATCGCGGCCTTGGCTTCATCGGCATGGAAGAAGTTGTACTTGGGATGCAGCGCCGACAGCTTGACCGAAATGCCGGGCGACGCGCTTACCCCAGCCCCAGATTCGCGCGCCAACCGGGTCAGCGCGGCTTCGTAACTCAGGCGATATTTCTCCGCATCGGCAAAGGTCATTGCCGCCTCGCCCAGCATGTCGAAGCTGTGAGTGATGCCCTGCGCGCGTTCGGGCGCGGCGCGTTTCAGCGCTTCGTCAATCGTGCGGCCGAACACGAATTGCCCGCCAAGAATCTTCATCGCCTGACCGGTCGCGGTGCGGATCACCGGTTCGCCCAGCCGGTTGATCGCGCGCTTCAGCACGCCCCCCATCCCGCGTTGGCGCGCTTCGGGCGGATCGAGCACCTCGCCGGTCAGCATCAGCGAAAAGGTCGCGGCATTGACAAAGGTGGAGCTGCTTTCGCCAAGGTGCTCGCCCCATTCGATGCTGCCGATCTTGTCGCGGATCAGCGCATCGGCGGTGGCGGCATCGGGCACGCGCATCAGCGCTTCGGCAAGGCACATCAGCGCGATGCCTTCCTCAGTGTCGAGCCCATATTGCTACAAGAA
>JAKFWB010000559.1 GCA_021732945.1 Porphyrobacter sp. | reverse complement strand
GAAGACGGGAGCGCGCTGCACGTGCTGGTGGTGTGCAATCGATCCTAGTTAACGCCCCGTCGCCCCGTGCTTGACACGGGGCTTGGCTGCCTTCTGTTGCGCCTAAAAAAGCCTAGCCCCGGATCAAGTCCGGGGCGACGAGGGGAGTTGGTGTGGACCTCACGCACCCCCACTTTCGCGCTTGACCCTTCGCTGGTGGCGGGCTTCTATCGTGGCAAATCAAAACCCTTCCTCCGGAGAGAACCCCCATGCTCGCAACCTCCTATCGCACCGCCTATAACGAAGACCACGAGGCCTTCCGCGACACCGTCCGCAAGGTCTTCGCCGAGCACCTGACCCCGCACATGGACGATCACGAAGCCAACGGCATCGTTCCGCGCGACGTGTGGAAAACAATGGGCGACGCCGGGATGCTGTGCATGACGGTGAAGGAGGAGAACGGCGGCCTCGGCCTCGATTTCGGGTTCAACTGCGTGCTGACCGAGGAACTGTCCTACCTCGGCTCTTCGGCGGGCTTCACGCTCCAGAACGACATCACGGCGAATTACTTCGAGCGGCTGGGCAACGATGAACAGCGCGCCAAGTATCTCCCCGGCATGGTCAGCGGCGACATCATCACCGCGATTGCGATGACCGAACCCGGCGCGGGCTCCGACCTTCAGGGCATCCGCACCACCGCCAAGAAGGACGGCAACCACCTCGTCATCAACGGGTCGAAAACCTACATCACCAACGGCCAGAACGCCGATGTGGTGATCGTGGTCGCCAAGACCGATCCCGAGCTGGGATCGAAGGGCATTTCGCTGGTGCTGGTCGACGCCGACACCCCCGGATTCGAGCGCGGGCGCAATCTCGACAAGATCGGCCAGCACGCCGCCGACACCTCCGAACTGTTCTTCAACGACTGCCGCGTGCCGATGACCAACATCCTCGGCGCAGAGGGCATGGGGTTTGTCCACCTGATGGAAGAACTGCCGCAGGAACGGCTCGGCATCGCGGTCGGCGCGCAAGCCGCGGCGCAGCGGGCGTTTGACGAGGCGGTCACATTCACCAAGGACCGCAAGGCTTTCGGCAAGACGGTGTTCGAATTCCAGAATACCAAGTTCACGCTCGCCGACCTCAAGGCCAAGCTGCAAGTGGGCTGGGCACACCTCGACTGGGCGATCCGCAAGCACCTCGCGGGCGAACTCACCACCTCCGAGGCGAGCGCGGCCAAGCTGTGGCACACCGACCTCCAGTGGGAGCTGTGCGACGCATCGCTGCAACTCCACGGCGGGGCGGGCTACATGAACGAATACGCCATCGCCCGCCTGTGGCGCGATGCGCGCGTGACGCGGATCTTTGGCGGGACGAACGAGATCATGAAGGAAGTGATCTCGCGGTCGATTTGAGGGGTCCGTGACATGCAGCCGGATGTGTCACCGACCCACGCGTCAACGATCCTCGGCGAAACGCGCGATGGTGAACTGCACCTGCAATTGGACGAGATTTATTCGCCGACCGGATCGCCTTGGGCGGTGCCAGCCTATCGGTTCGATGTGATGGTGGGCGATGAAAGGGCAGGGACGATCAGTTTGAGAGTGGGCGACAACGAGCGTCTGGTTCGCTTTGCCGGTCACGTCGGCTTTGGGATCGACGAGGCATTCAGAGGGAACCGACTGGCAGGCCGCGCGGTCAGACTGCTCCTTCCTCTGGCGCGAAGCCACTGCCTGCAGCCCCTATGGCTTGGCTGTAATCCGGAAAATGCCGCCTCCATCCGCGTTATGGAGTGGTTGGGCGCAACCTATGTCGAAACAGTCGATCTCCCGTCGGATTACGATCGCTATTTTGCCCGTGGCGAACGGCAGAAGCGGCGCTATTGTTTGGAGTACGCCTGACATGACCGACCCCCTCGACTTCACCGGCAAGCGCGTCCTCGTCATCGGCGGGTCGAGCGGGATCGGGAATGGCATTGCGCACGGCTTCCGGGGGCGGGGGGCGAGCGTTACCGTCACCGGCACGCGGCCTGATTTCGGCGATTATCTCGAGGCCGAAGACAGCGATTTCACCGGCCTCGATTACCGCCAACTCGACCTCACCGACCGGACCTCCGCTGACCGACTGGCGGGGGCAATCGGCCCGGTCGATGTCCTCGTCCTCTCCCAAGGCACGGTGCGCTATGGGCGGCAGGAATTCGCTCGTGAGGGTTGGGATGCGGTGGTCGATATCAACCTCAATTCGTTGATGGACGCCGCGCGCGCGTTCCACCCGGCGCTGGCCGCGAGCAAGGGCGTGATCATCATCGTCTCCAGCGTCGCCGCGTTCAAATCGACCCTTGGCACGCCCGCTTATGCTGCCTCCAAGGCAGGCGCGGCGAGCCTCACCAAGACGCTGGGCGAGGCCTGGGCGCGCGACGGTATCCGCGTCAACGGCATCGCGCCGGGGCTGGTGCCGACCAAGCTCACATCGGTGACCACCGATCACCCCGAACGCCTCGAAGCCAGCCTTAAGGCGATCCCCCTGCGCCGCATGGGCACGCCCGAGGATATGGCGGGCGCCGCGCTGTTCCTCGCCTCGCCGCTATCAGCCTACATCACCGGCCAGACGCTGGTGGTCGATGGCGGCCTCACCCTGTCCTGAAACGGGGCAAATACAGGCGAGAACCGCAGCCTTTCGCATTGCTGCAATCCAGTCACGAACGCGTCACACACCTGCGCCACTCCCTGCGCTGACAGCAGCGCGGGGCACGCATGGACGTCGTCAATATCTTCCTGACCAGCGACCTTGGCGAAAGCCTTGAGGATTTCGTGCACGATCAGCGGCGCTTTACCTTCGATCGGCTGGGGCCCGAAGGGCCGCGGCGGTTGGTCGAAGGGCCGATGTGGGCCTTTGTCGACTGGGTGCTGCCGCAACTCGCCGGGCTGGAGATGTGTCGCCGCCTGCGCGCCGATCCCCGCACGGCTGATGCCCATGTCACGATGGTGCTGGAAGCGGACGACGCCGAGGATCGCCGCCGCGCCCTTCGCGCCGGGGCGGATGATTATGTGACCGGCCCGCTGACCCGCACCGCCGTGCTGGATCGGGTGCTGGCGCTGCAATCGCGCGGGGCTGAACGCCACGCCACGCAGCGGTTTGAGCTCGGGGCATTGTCGATCGACATGGCCGCGTTGCAAGCGCGCTGGAACGAGGCACCGATCGTGCTGCGGCCCAACGAATTCCGGTTGCTGCGCTTCTTTGCCGAAAACCCCAACCGGGTACTGACCCGTGATGACCTGATCAGCGGGCTGGGCAAGCGCGAACCGCCGATTGATGAGCGCACCGTCGATGTCTGGATTGGCCGCCTGCGCCGCGCGATCAAGGCGGCAGGAGGCGGCAATCCGCTGCGCACCGTGCGGTCATTGGGCTACGTGTTCGATCTGGGGTAGGGCTGGTTGACCGTAAAGTTATAGCGCCAAACGGGCCTAAGGCCCGCAAGGCCGCCAAAGCGATCAGGCGCCCGCCCGCAGCGGAAGCGAAGCTGAACCGCCGCAGGCGGGACACCCGATCTTCAGATCGCGTGAGCGAGGAAGCCGCCGCCCGGAGGGGCGGCGGCTCTCTCTTAAAATTGCGCCTTCAGCCCGATCGAGAAGCTGGTGCCCACGTCGTAGGTGTTGATCTCGGCGCGGTTGCCGTTGATCTCCTGGAACTCGAAATTGTCGCGCCCGAAGATGTTGCGGGCCTCCAGCGACAATTCGAGCGGCAGGCCGCCCAGCTTGATTTCCGAACGGGCAACCACGTCCACCGTCAGGCCGGGGTCTTCGACGACATCGGGCAGGGCCCCGCCGCGCAGGGTCACGCGCTCGCTCGCATAATTGAGCAAGACGGTGAACTGCTGCACCTTGTCGGTATCCTCGATCCCGAGCGAGAGGTTGGCCACGTGATCCGACTGGCCCACCAGCGGCGCGCCTTCGTCAAACAGCTGGCTCGCCACCTGCGTCGGAGCACCGGGGATCGGCGCGAGATCATCCACACCGACCGAAATGCTCGATTGGGTATAGGTGTAGTTGGCGAGGACCAGGATCTGCTTGGTCTCGAAGAACCCGCCCCAATTGTAGAGGTCGATCCCATAGGCAACGTCGAACTCAGCGCCGTACAATTCCGCCGAGGGCGCATTGGCGTAGCTGGTTTCGATGACGCCCGGCGTGGTGATCAGGAAGTTCTCGATCGGGTTGTCGATTTCCTTGTAGAACCCGGCGAGGCTGATCTTGTTGGGGCCGCCGAGGTAATATTCGGCGCGCGCTTCGGCGTTGATCAGCTCGCTGTCCTGCAGGAACGGGTTCCCGCGGAAGCGACGGTTTGATTCCGGATCGAAATAGGTCTGTTCGACCAATTCGCGGAACTGCGGGCGCGCGATGGTCTGCGAGGCTGCAATGCGCAGCTGCAGATTGTCGATCACTTCCCACGTCACCGTGGCCGAGGGCAGGAAGTAATCATTGGCGATCCGGGTCGGCGTGGCGACGCCGCCGGGAGCGATGAAGGTCGGGTCCGGAGCGGCGATCTGCAACCCGTCTTCGAAGCGCACGCCCCCTTCGATCGTGATCGTCTCGGTCGGGCGGTAGCGGAACAGCCCGTATCCGGCATGCACCGTCAGCGCTGCATCAAACACCGGGAACGGCGTCGGATCGGTCACGGTCACGTTGAAAAAGCCGACGCCATTGGCATCGGTCGCCAGCGTGGCGCCGTTGAAGATGTCGCCCGGACGCCGCAGGCCCAGCGCTCGCACAGCGGTGGTGAATTCGGCAGTCGCGCCGAGCAAAGGACGGATGATGAACGACTGCGACGTGCGTTCGGTATCCGAATAGGCATAACCCACGGTGACGCGCAGATCGTCGGTGAGTTCATAGGAAAGGTCAGCGCTGCCAAAAATCAGCTGCTCGGTCAGATCTTCAAAGCTGACCTGAATATCATCGGTCCCGCTGGTGTTGCCGTTCACGTCAACGACAAACCGGTCACCGAATAGATCACCTTGAATGTTCGTGCGAATATAGGGCACGATGGCATTGAAGGGCGCTTCGCGATCGGTCTGGGCAAAGCCCCCGCGCAGATCGAGTTCGAGCTTGTCAAAATTAAACTCGGCCACCACCTGCGAATCGATCAACTGCCGTTCGAACCAGGCGGTTTGCTGGGTCTGGAAGTCAAAGCCCAGATCATCAGCACCCGACCCGCCAGCGGCGAAGAAATCGGTCCCTTGCGCAAGACGTGCCGTCTTCAGCGTGTCGCGGATGTACAGGTTGGTCCAGCGGATGGTGTGCTCGCCAATATCGAGACCAAGCCCGATCAGGGAGTTCACCAGAATCTTGTTATCGGTGATGAAATTGGTCGAATCGAAGTTGATATCGCCCGCTTCGGCGTCGCCGAACTGCTGGCTGGTGACCGAACGGTTGCGCCAGGTGTTGGTGATCCCGGCGGTTGCGATGATACCAAGGTAGTTGCCGTCGCCCACTTCGAATGAAGTGCCGCCAGTGATGTTGGCGGAGAAGTTGATCGGCAGCTCGTCATTGCGTTGCAGGGTGACAAGGTTCAGCGGCAGGATCTGCCCGGCCAACTGGCGCTGGACATCGGCAGGGGCATCGGTCACCCGCGTGCCGCTGGCGATCAAACCTTGCAATGCCGTGGGGAGATCGCGGTTGCCATTGTCAAAGCCGAACGTGTCCCAGCGGCTGCCGAAATAGGTCAGCCCGTTTTCAAACGTGGTTTCGGTGTCGCCGCTGCCGGAAAAACCGATGGTGAGGAAATCCTCGGTCGGGATCGCTTTGGTCGTGAGGTTGATCACACCGCCGCCGAATTCACCGGGGAAGTTGGCTGAATAGGTCTTCTGGACAAGCGACGAGGAAATCACGCTGGTCGGGAAAATGTCGAGCGGGACCACGCGGCTCAGCGGTTCGGGGCTGGGCAGGGGGAGACCGTTGAGCAGGGCGAGCGAGTAGCGATCACCCAGACCGCGCACGAACACGCGGCCATTACCGACCAGTGACAAGCCGCTGACGCGCGCCAGGGCACCCGCGATGTCGCCTTCGCCGGTGCGGGCGATGTCAGCTTCGGACAGCACGTTCAGCACCTGGCCCGAATTGCGCGCCGGATCGCGGTTGCGGCGACCGGTGACGATGATCCCGCCGCCGGGTACCGAAATGTCGGCTTCCTGCAATTCCTCCTCGGGCGGGGTTTCCTCTACCTGCTGGGTGAGTTCATCCGTGGCCGTCTCTTCCGCTGCATCCTGCGCATGCAGAACACTGGGCAAGGTTAGCGACGTGGTGAGAAGCAGCAGCCCTGCCAGGCGCTTGCCGGTCGACATCATTCGAGACCCCCTCATGAATAGGTCTTTTGAACTTCAGGGGCTGCCCAGCAACCCGGAACGAAGAAAAAAGGGGGAGGCGCAGCGCACCGACGTGGCCACACCCCCCCACATTTAGTGATCAGCAATCAGCTGAAGACCGGCAGCGAGGTGCAGGCGCCGTTGGTGCTGCTGAAGTTCTGGGTCGCCGAATTGCACGTCCAGTTGCCAAAGGTGCTGGTCAGCGCCGCCGCGTTCTGGATCGCACCGATGAAGGTGCGGGTCGGGAAGAAGGTTGACCGGGTGTTGGCATTGAACGCCGTGCGGCCGGTTTCACCCGCGCCGTTCACCACACCATTGGTCAGCGTGATGGCAAAGGCGAAGTTGTTGTTGGTGCCACCATTGATGCGCGTTGCCACGTCAGCATTGGTGTTGCCGCCGCCGCCACGGATCGGATCGACCGCCGGGCAATCGCCGACCACCGAATCCACGCCGATGATCGCTGCCAAGGTTGGCGCTTCATCGATCTGGAAGCAGTGGTTGGTGCCAGCGTTGAACACGCCATTGGTGAGGCCGAGCGCCGCTCCGCCGCGCGCCTGCACGACCTGCGGTGCAGCGTCTCGTGCTAAGAAAGTGAAGTTGTTCACCTGCAAGCGCGTCTGCGGGATGGCGGTCGACGGGGTCGTATTCGACACGTTCGGCGAATCGAGTTCAATCAGACGGTCGCCGGTCGACGAACGCTGAACCGCAATCATGGTGTCAACATTGACGAGCGCGCCGGTGTCAACGTCGAGCGAGTCATCCGAGGCACCGATCACCGCAAGGTTGCGGACATTGAAGCCGCCGCCAAAGAACTCGACACCATCGTCCGAGCTGTTGAACGATTGCAGGTTTTCGATGACAGTGCCCGACCCAACGCCGCCGGTGGTCAGCGACTGGAGTTCGTTGTTCGGCGCGAGTTCAAAGCCCGAGAAGCGGATCTGATTAAACCGGAACGAACCCGAGTTAGAGGCCGCATTGGCACCACCGAACGGGGTGGCTACGGCAGCACCTTCGAGACGACCTTCGCAGGTCGGGTTGTTGGTCGGCGCGGCAACGGTGTTGAAGACGTTGTTCGAACAATCCGAGATCGGCGCATTGCCGAGCATCACGACGCCGCCCCACTGCTGCTGGCTGTTGTCGTTGGCCAGACCGATAATGTTGTCGCGGCTGGTCCAGATGATCGGGCGATCAGCGGTGCCGTTCGACGCGATCATGTTGCCGCGGTTGACGACCAGAAACGAATCGGCGGTGGCGAACAAAATAACGCCAGGCTCGATCGTCAGCGATGACGGGAGCGGCGCAACATTGGCGGCAGCTGGCGTAAAGCCGCGGTCAAAGCCAACGTCAACGCGGCCGCCGATTTGGTAAATCAGGCCGCGCACAAAGGGCAGCAAGTCCGGACGGTCGAACCGGGCAGGCAATTGGCACACACGGTAGGTCCCGGTTGGGCCGGAAAGAGTCCCCGTGTCTGTAAGGCCGTTGGCTGAGGCGATGGTCGGGCAACCCGCAGCAGGCGTCACCAGCGACTGGGTCGGCGTGGGCGTGGGCGTCGGGGTCGGCGACGGGGGCGGGTTGTTGATGATGATGTCGCCGCTAGTGCCCGGCGAGACGATTTCATCCGCGCCGCAACCAGCCAGCGCGACCAGGCTGCAACCCAAGATCAGAGTGCGTTGAATATTTTTCACAGCGAGTGGTCCCCTCAAGTGCCGAGAATCAGTTGAGCGCGACGAAATTTGATGCGCCACGCCGCGCTAGGACGACTGCATGACAGAATTCTTGCAGCATGACAGTGACGTTGCAATTGTGACATTATGACTGAAGAATGACCAATATGACCGGCGGTGCGCAGGGCCTATCCCTTGGCGTGCAGTGAGAATGTCACCCAAAAGACATGGAAAATTAGAAGCTTGATGATGTAAATTACAAATAAAAGACAATATTGCAGTTTTGTTGCACTTCACATGCGACTCAGGCATTATGCGTCTCATGGAAACTGGGAGTCCTGCTGATGTCTGTCACCGTCTTCGCATTTGCCGCCGCACTGATCGCCGTGCCTGCGCCGGTCGCGCCGCAATCTGCACCCGTTGTTGCGCCCGCGCACCTCAACGAACTTGCCGCACAGCCGCTCGCCGCCGGGCGCGAGGGTGAGGCCTTGGCCGTGCTCGAGAAAGCCAGCGCCGCCGATCCGCATGATGCGGCGGTGCTGATCAACCTCGGCATTGCCTATGCCCAAGCCGGTCATGACGCAAAGGCGCGCGCCGCCTTTCAAGCGGCACTGGCCTGCCACGAGGTGGTGGAGCTCGATACCGCCGATGGCACCACCACCGATTCGCGGCGCTTGGCGCGCAAGGCCATCAAGATGCTGGAGCGCGGCGAGTTCCGTCCGGATGCGGCGCGCCGCGAGCAGCTCACTTATCGCGATTGATCACAGCTTATAATGCGCGGCCCACGGGCCGCACCCAAAGCCGTGCGGGCGGGCTGTGTTCAGGCGCAGTCCGCCCGTTTTCGATCCGGCTGACGCGCCCGGATGAACGCCTATTCGCAATCTCGCTTTCTCACGACTGTCACCTGCCTGTCATTTAGGGTAGACAAGGGTAGGCATTCTGGAGGGCCGAGACATGATTCTCGCCGCGGTTAGCCGCGTCATGATTGTTGTTGCTGCTGCGGGGCTCGCAGCGCAGGCTCAGGCCGATGTGCTCGAACTGAGCGCGGATGGCGCGCGTTGGGTGGCCGGGCCGCTGGCTGAAGCGCCCGCCCGTTCTGCCACGGCTGCGAGCGTTTCTGCGCCGGTCGAACAGGAGGAGGGCCTTGTTTTGCCCGAATACGCCATCGCCGATCCCGCGCGCCATGCTGCCGGTATTCCCACCCGCTATGCGCCAAAGATCACAGAGCTGGCCGCGCGGTTCGATCTTTCACCCAGCCTGCTTGAAGCGCTGGTGTGGCAGGAAAGCCGCTGGCGCGAAAATGCCGTGTCGCCCGTTGGCGCGCGGGGGCTTGCGCAGTTGATGCCGGGCACGGCGCGCTATCTCGGGGTCGATTCCAGCGATCCGTTCCAGAATCTTGAGGGCGGAGCGCGTTACCTGCGCGAACAGCTCGACCGGTTTGACGGCAATCTCGAAAAGGCGCTCGCCGCCTATAATGCCGGACCCGGCAGGGTCGAGCGCGCGGGGGGGATTCCCAATATCCGCGAAACAAAGCAATATGTCGCCGCGATCATGGGGCGGCTTGCCAACCATTCGCGTCCAGTCGGGCAATAACCCCGGTATGATAGCTTAAGAGTGAAAGTGCTGAGAAAGAAATGATGTCTCTCCTTCGTATGCCTGCCCGTTTTGCCGCTTTTGTCGCACTGGCGCTGACCCCTGCGGCCGCGTTTGCGCAGGGCGCTGATCCTGCTGGCTCTGGCCCGATCAACAACGCTTTGCTGTGGTTGCAGGGCACATTGCTGGGCACGGTGGCTACTACCGTCGCGGTGATGGCCGTGGCTGCGATTGGCTTCATGATGCTGACCGGCCGGATGAACTGGCGCTTTGGTGCGACCGTAATCGTCGGCGTGTTCATCCTGTTCGGCGCGACCACGATCGTCGCCGGCATTCAGACGGCAGCAGGATAGGCCTGCGATGAGCGAGCTCAACCGCAACCCGGTTCACCGTGCGCTCACCCGCCCCCAGATGTTTGCGGGCGTGACGATGAATTTCTTC
>JAKFWB010000047.1 GCA_021732945.1 Porphyrobacter sp. | reverse complement strand
ACACCGCCCCCTCATCACCGCCGCGCCTTGCAAGCAGGCGATGGCGGACCAATGCTCCCACGGCGAGCGGCACCACGACATAGAGGGCCACTGACAAGAGCAGCGTCTCCCACGGCACAGCGATGCTCGTCACCCCTAGCAGCAGCGCTACGATCGGAGCAAAGGCGACAATCATGATCAGGTCATTCGCCGCGACCTGCACCAAGGTGTAAGCCGGATCACCGCGCGTCATCTGTGCCCAGACGAAGACCATCGCCGTGCATGGCGCCGCGCCCAGCAGGATAAGCCCGGCGATATACTGCTCCGCATCGCCGGGCGCGATCAGATCGGCAAACACAATCTCGAAGAACAGCACGCCCAGCAAAGCCATGGTGAAGGGCTTGATCAGCCAGTTCACCACCAGCGTGATGATCAACCCGCGCGGCTTGTCGCCTGCGCGTCGCACCGCGCCGAAATCGACTGCGACCATCATCGGAAAGATCATCGCCCAGATCAGCACTGCCACGACGAGATTGACCGACGCATATTCCAGCCCCGCCAGCACCGCAAAGGCCTGCGGGGCGGCATTGCCCAGCCCCACGCCGATCAGAATCGCCGCCCCAACCCAGAGGCTTAGCCACTTTTCGAACAAGCCCAGACCTGCGGCTGCTGACTGAGCCTCCGTTGAAATAGCCGTCATTCCGCGTGAGCCCCACAATCTGCAAGCGCGGCAGTATTCGCCGCGCAATCCGCACCGCCGCAGCAATTTTCGGTGAGAAAAGACATCACCCGATTCATGGCGGCATAGTCCGCCTGATAGATGATCGAACGGCCTTCGCGCCGCTGGCGCGCAAGGCCCGATTGGACCAATTGCGCCAGATGGAAGCTCATCGAGGATGGCGGGACGCCCAAACGCTCAGCCAGGATGCCGGCCGGCACGCCATCTTTTCCAGCCTGAACCAGTTGCCGAAAGGCGGCGAGGCGGTGATCCTGTGCAAGGGCTGCCAGCGCCCGGACGACGTGATCGGATTGCATGTGACACCCTCATTTCGATACTTTCAGAAATATCGAATCAGATACTGAACGTCAAGCAGGTCCGCTGCCTGTTGAACGCCGCGGCGCGGGTTCAGCCCGCTGCCTGCTCCAGCCGCGCGCGCGCTTCAGCCTCGCCGATCAGCGGGAGCAACTCGCCCATGTCGGGGCCATGATCCATCCCGGTGAGCGCTTGGCGCAGCGGCAAGAACAGCGGCTTGCCCTTGCGCCCGGTCGCGTCCTTAAGCGCGTTGGTCAGCGCGCCCCAAGGGTTATCGCCCCAGGCCAGCAGTCGCGCGGCCTCCGCCAGAAACGCCTTGTCTTCATCAGCGAATGATGGCTGCGCAATCGGCCCGGTTACCAACCGCCACCAGCTTTCCGCTTCGCCGACATGGGCCAGATTGGGGCGGATGACATGCCACCCGGCCTCATCCATGCCCGGCGGCAGCCGTGTCGCCACGGCAGAAAAGGGCAGTTGATGGACGATCCCGGCGTTCAGCCGATTAAGATCCTCTTCATCAAACTTTGCCGGTGCGCGGCCAAAGGTCGCAAGATCGAAGCTTTCGATGAGCCGCGCCCGATCAACAATCGGCTCAACCGGCTCCGACGTGCCGAGCCGAGCCAGCAGCGAAAGGATCGCTTCAGGCTCAATCCCGCGTTCGCGGAAAGCATCGCAGCCAAGCGATCCCAGCCGCTTGGACAGCTTGCCCTCACGCCCCACCAACAGCGCTTCATGGGCGAAGGCGGGGAGCATTTTTGTTGCACCTTCTGTTGCAGCAAATTTTGCAGCAAAAAGTGCGGTAAAGATTTGAATCTGAACCGCAGTGTTCGAAACATGATCCTCACCACGCAGCACCTGCGTGACACCCATATCAATGTCGTCCACCGCGCTTGGCATCATGTAAAGCCAGGAGCCGTCGGCGCGGCGGATCACCGGATCGGACAGCTGCGCGGCGTCGAATTTCTGGGGCCCACGAATGCCGTCATCCCACACAATCGGTTCGGCATGATCGAGCAGGAAGCGCCAGTGGGGCGCGATGACCTCAGCTTCCTTTGCCGCGCGCTCAGCTTCGGTCAGCTTGAGCGCCGCGCGATCATAGATTGGCGGCAATCCGCGCCCGAGCGCGATCTTGCGCTTTACGTCGAGCTCCTGCGCGCTTTCGTAGCAAGGATAGATTCGCCCTGCTGCCTTGAGTGCCGCGAACGCCGTTTCATAGCGGTCGAAGCGTGCCGACTGCCGCTCCTCACTGTCCCATGCAATGCCAAGCCAGTCGAGATCAGCACGGATCGCGTCGACATAATCCTCGCGGCTGCGCTCGGCATCGGTGTCATCGATCCGCAGAATGAATGTGCCTCCGCTACGCCGCGCCAGCATCCAGTTGTGCAGCGCGGTGCGGATGTTGCCGACGTGGAGGCGGCCGGTGGGCGATGGGGCGAAACGGGTGGTGATCATGGCGCTCTCTGTAGAGCGGGCCGCCGCCGCCCGCAAGGCTTCACACCCCGCGCACTTCCGCCGCCACCAGGGCAAGCGCGCTGTCCCATAGGCGGTGCATGCGTTCGGCCCGGATCAAGCCTGCAAGCGCAGCTTCAAACCCAGTTCGGTCACTATGAGCGGCGGCATCCACCATGGTGCCAATGGTCATCTCATCATGGCTCAGCAGCTGGCAGCAGAAGCGGGAGACGTGGATGTTTTCGGGCCAGCTTGCGGACACCGCGTGGGCAAGGATCAGCGCCTTGGCCGCCACGGCAACACTGCCTAGCCGCACAGCCAATTCCGGGACAGGATCACGGCTCAGCCGTTCATGCAGGGCTATCAGACGCAACGCATGGATAAAGCGGCCTCCAATCGGCCCCAGCGCCTCAATCCGTGGCGGCGTCGCCAGCCCGACGATGATCTGCTTCGCGACGGTGGACGGAATGGGATGCTGGGACATGGAACCTCGCTAGTGCTGCTGCCAATCGGCCAGATACAGATCATCATATGCGCGAATGATTTGCAATAGCGAAATGGCCACTCGACACCGCCCGCCCAAAGCCAAAGAAAAGCCCCGCCGGAGCATGGGCTCCGGCGGGGCAATTCGTAGCCTGTGAGGGCGGGTGAAGCTTACTCTTCGCCCGCGTCGTCGTCGACATCCGCCACCGGGGCCGCAGCCGCCATGGCGGCCATGGCGGCCTTCATCTTCTCTTCCGAACCGACCGCGTCAGCCGCAGGTTCAGCTTCGCGTTGACCCGAAGCGGCCAGGATTTCCTGCTGCTTCTTCCACGCCGCCTTCAAAGCGGCGTCGCGGCTGTTGGCGGTCACGCGCAAACGGTTCATGCCAGCACCGGTACCGGCGGGGATAAGACGGCCGACGATCACGTTTTCCTTCAGCCCGATCAGCGTGTCCTTCTTCCCTTCGACCGCCGCCTGCGTCAGCACGCGGGTGGTTTCCTGGAACGAGGCTGCCGAGATGAAGCTGCGGGTCTGGAGGCTCGCCTTGGTGATGCCGAGCAGCACTGGATTGCCCGCCGCGCCCTGCTTGCCCTTGGCCAGCTTGCCGTTGATCTCCAGCATCTCTGCCAGATCGATCTGTTCGCCGGGCAGCAGGGTGGTGTCGCCGCCATCGGTGATCTCAACCTTTTGCAGCATCTGGCGAACGATCACCTCGATGTGCTTGTCGTTGATCTTCACGCCCTGCAAGCGATAGACCTCCTGAATCTCGTCAACGAGATATTCGGCCAGTGCTTCAACGCCCATCACTTCAAGGATATCGTGCGGGTTGGGCGACCCGGAAACAAGGGTGTCGCCCTTCTTCACGTAATCGCCTTCCTGCACGTCGATCACCTTGGTCTTGGCGATCAGGTATTCCACTGCCTCGCCTTCCTCGGGAATGATCGCAATCTTGCGCTTGGCCTTGTATTCGCGGACGAATTCGATCCGGCCGGAGATCTTGGCGATGACCGAAACGTCCTTGGGCATGCGCGCCTCGAACAGCTCAGCCACACGCGGCAGGCCGCCGGTGATGTCGCGGGTCTTGGCGGCTTCGCGGCTGGCGCGGGCGAGAATGTCGCCCCCTTCAACCGTCTGGCCATCTTCAACCGACAGGGTGGTGCCCGGAGCAAGCATGTAACGCGCTGCTTCGGTTTCGCCGCTGCCTTCGGCCAGAAGAGTCATGCGCGGACGCAGATCTTCCTTCTTCTTGCGGCCGGTGGCGCGGTTTTCGGTCACCACGCGCTGCGCGATGCCGGTGGCATCATCCATCTGTTCTTCGAGCGTGATGCCCTCAATCAGATCCTGATACTTCACCACGCCCGATTGCTCGGTGATGATCGGCAGAGTGAACGGATCCCACTCGGCAATCCGATCGCCGATCTTCACGTGATCGCCATCCTTGAACATCAGCACGGTACCGTATGGCACCTTGTGCATCTCGCGCTCGCGCCCTTCGGCATCGATCACCGCGATCTCGCCATTGCGGGCGAGACTGAGGATGCGGCCACGCTTGTCCGAAATGGTTGGCATGTCGCGGAATTCGACGCGGCCTTCCGAAATCGCCTCAAGGTGGCTGGTTTCGTTGAGCTGCGCCGCGCCGCCGATGTGGAAGGTCCGCATCGTCAGCTGGGTGCCGGGTTCGCCGATCGACTGTGCGGCGATAACGCCGACAGCCTCACCGATGTTGACCGGAGTCCCGCGAGCCAGATCACGCCCGTAGCAAGTGCCGCACACGCCCTGTTCCGCTTCGCAGATCAGCGGCGAACGGATCCGGGCAGACTGGACTTCAGCCGCTTCGATATCCTTCACCATCGCTTCGTCGAGCAGCGTGCCCGACTTCACGATGACTTCGCCGGTGGCTGCGTTGAGGATGTCCTCGGCCACGGTGCGGCCCAGGATGCGCTCACCCAGCGATGCGATCACCGAACCGCCCTGCACGATGGCGCGCATTTCGAGCGCGTTTTCGGTCTTGCAGTCTTCTTCGACGATGACGCAATCCTGCGACACGTCGACCAGACGGCGGGTCAGGTAGCCCGAGTTTGCGGTCTTCAACGCCGTATCCGCAAGGCCCTTACGGGCACCGTGGGTGGAGTTGAAATATTCAAGAACGGTCAGACCTTCCTTGAAGTTCGAAATGATCGGGGTCTCGATGATCTCGCCCGAAGGCTTGGCCATCAACCCGCGCATCCCCGCAAGCTGCTTCATCTGCGCTGGCGAACCACGCGCACCGGAGTGGCTCATCATGTAGATCGAGTTGATCTGGGCTTCCTTGCCCGTTTCGGGATCGATCGGGGTCGCCTTGATTTCGGCCATCATCGCGTCGGCGACCATGTCACCGCACTTCGACCAGGCATCGATCACCTTGTTGTATTTTTCCTGCTGGGTGATCAGACCGTCCTGATACTGCTGTTCGTAACCAGCCACCAGATCCTTGGTTTCGTCCACCAGTTTGATCTTGGCGTCGGGGATGATCATGTCATCCTTGCCGAAGCTGATCCCGGCCTTGAACGCGTGGCGGAAACCGAGCGACATGATCGCATCGGCAAACAGCACCGTGTCCTTCTGGCCGGTGTGGCGGTACACCTGATCGATCACGTCGCCGATTTCCCGCTTGGTCAGCAGGCGGTTGATGATGTCGAACGGCACCTTGTGGTTTTTGGGCAGGCATTCGCCAATCAGCATCCGGCCCGGGGTGGTTTCGAACCGCTGCATCGATACCTTGCCGGTTTCATCGGCCTGCGGAACGCGGGCGAGGATCCGGGTGTGCAGCGTGACCGCCTTGACCTCAAGCGCCTGGTGCACCTCGGCCATGTCGGAAAAGCGCGGCAGACGCTCAACTTTGGTGCCATCGGCATTGTCGAGATATTCGGGGGTCTTTTCCTGCCGTTCCATCGACAGATAATAGATCCCTAGGACCATGTCCTGCGAAGGCACGATGATCGGCTTGCCGTTGGCGGGCGAGAGGATGTTGTTGGTCGACATCATCAGCACGCGCGCTTCAAGCTGCGCTTCCAGCGAAAGCGGCACGTGGACCGCCATCTGGTCACCATCAAAGTCGGCGTTGAAGGCCGAGCAGACCAGCGGGTGAAGCTGGATCGCCTTGCCTTCGATCAGCACCGGCTCGAACGCCTGGATGCCCAAGCGGTGCAGCGTCGGCGCGCGGTTGAGCAGCACCGGGTGTTCGCGGATCACCTCGTCAAGGATGTCCCAGACTTCCTTGCGTTCCTTCTCGACCCACTTCTTGGCCTGCTTCAGGGTCATCGAAAGACCCTTGGCATCCAGACGCGCGTAGATGAACGGCTTGAACAGTTCGAGCGCCATCTTCTTGGGCAGGCCGCACTGGTGCAGCTTGAGTTCCGGCCCGGTTACGATCACCGAACGGCCCGAGTAGTCGACGCGCTTGCCGAGCAGGTTCTGACGGAAGCGGCCCTGCTTCCCCTTGAGCATGTCGGACAGCGACTTCAGCGGACGCTTGTTGGCGCCGGTGATAACGCGGCCGCGGCGGCCATTGTCGAACAGCGCGTCAACGGCTTCCTGCAACATCCGCTTTTCGTTGCGGACGATGATGTCCGGCGCGCGCAGTTCGATCAGGCGCTTCAACCGGTTGTTGCGGTTGATCACGCGGCGATAGAGATCGTTGAGATCCGACGTCGCAAACCGGCCGCCATCCAGCGGCACCAGCGGGCGCAGTTCGGGCGGGATCACAGGGATCACTTCGAGGATCATCCATTCGGGGCGGTTGCCCGAATCGATGAAGCTTTCGACGACCTTCAGCCGCTTGATGATCTTCTTGGGCTTGAGCAGCGACTTGGTGGTCGACAGCTCTTCCATCAGCACGTCACGCTCGTTCTCGAGGTCGAGCTGCATCAGCATGGTGCGCACGGCTTCCGCGCCGATATCGGCGGTGAAGGCGTCTTCGCCATATTCGTCCTGCGCTTCGAGCAGTTCGTCTTCGGTCATCAGCTGGAATTTCTCCAGCGGGGTGAGGCCCGGTTCGGTGACGATGTAGCTTTCGAAGTACAGCACGCGCTCAAGTTGCTTGAGCTGCATGTCGAGCAGCAGGCCGATGCGCGACGGCAGCGACTTCAGGAACCAGATATGCGCGACCGGCGCGGCCAGTTCGATGTGGCCCATGCGCTCACGGCGCACCTTGGTCACGGTCACTTCAACGCCGCACTTTTCGCAGACGACGCCCTTGTACTTCATGCGCTTGTACTTGCCGCACAGGCATTCGTAGTCCTTTACCGGGCCGAAGATGCGCGCGCAGAACAGCCCGTCACGCTCAGGCTTGAACGTGCGGTAGTTGATGGTTTCCGGCTTCTTGATTTCGCCGTAGGACCAAGAGCGGATCCGCTCCGGGCTGGCGATGCCGATCTGGATCTGGTCGAAGGTTTCGGTCTTCGCGATCTGGTTGGTGAATTTGCTGAGTTCGTTCATGGCTTGCTTCCCGCTGATGGGATGAATTCAGATGGCCGAGGGATGCGGGGGCCTGAACTCACGTCCAAGGCCCCCACGCCTCTATTCCGCTGCGATCGCGCTGTAATCGGTCTGGTCGGCGTCTTCCTCATCGAGGATCGACTTCAGTTCGACGTTCAGACCCAGCGAGCGCATTTCCTTGACGAGCACGTTGAAGCTTTCAGGAATGCCGGCCTCGAAGGTGTCGTCACCCTTGACGATCGCTTCGTACACCTTGGTGCGTCCGACCACGTCATCGGACTTCACCGTCAGCATTTCCTGCAAGGTGTAGGCCGCGCCGTAAGCTTGCAGCGCCCAGACTTCCATTTCGCCGAAACGCTGTCCGCCGAACTGCGCCTTACCGCCCAGCGGCTGCTGGGTGACGAGGCTGTACGGCCCGATGGAACGCGCGTGGATCTTGTCGTCAACCAAGTGGTGCAGTTTGAGCATGTAGATAATGCCAACCGTCACCTTGCGGTCAAACGCTTCGCCCGTGCGGCCATCATACAGAGTGGACTGACCCGAAGAATCGATCCCTGCCTTGATCAGCATTTCCGAGACGTCAGGCTCGCGCGCGCCATCGAACACCGGCGTCCCCATCGGCACACCGGCCGAAAGGTTGCCAGCGAGTTCGACGATATCGGCCGTGGTGCGGCTGTTGAGATCTTCGAAATACTGGTCGCCGTAGATGTCCTTCAAGCGATCAACAACCGCTGCCGGCGGAGCGATGCCCGCAAAATCTTCGGCAGCATTCGGATGCTGCGCGCGCCAATCGGCCAGCATATCCTTGATCTCATGCCCCAACGCGCGGGCGGCAAAGCCGAGGTGCGTTTCGAAGATCTGCCCGACGTTCATGCGCGAAGGCACGCCCAGCGGGTTGAGCACCAGATCAACATGCGTTCCATCGGCGAGGAACGGCATGTCCTCGATCGGCAGGATTCGGCTGATCACACCCTTGTTGCCGTGGCGGCCGGCCATCTTGTCGCCCGGTTGCAGCTTGCGCTTCACCGCCACGAACACCTTGACCATCTTGAGCACGCCCGGGGCGAGTTCATCACCGCGTTCCAGCTTTTCCTTACGGTCCTGGAACTTGGCATCGATTACCGCAACGGCTTCGTCATATTGCGACTTCACCGCTTCGATCTGTGCCTGACGGCCATCATCGGCCACCGCGAACTTGAACCACTCGAACCGGTCCAGCTCTTCGAGCATCTCGGTGGTGATCTCAGCGCCCTTTTTCGCGCCCTTGGGAGCAGCCGATGCGGTTTGGCCGATCAGCATGTCACGCAGGCGGTTGTAGGTCGCACGGTTGAGGATGTTGCGTTCATCGGCGGCGTCCTTGCGGAGGCGTTCGATTTCCTCGTTCTGGATCGCACGGGTACGGTCATCGATCTCGATCCCGTGGCGGTTGAACACCCGGACTTCGACGATGGTGCCCGCCACGCCCGGCGGCAGCCGCAGCGAGGTGTCACGCACATCAGACGCCTTTTCGCCGAAGATCGCGCGCAGCAGCTTTTCTTCCGGGGTCATCGGCGATTCACCCTTGGGGGTGATCTTGCCGACCAGAATGTCGCCCGGATGCACTTCGGCGCCGATATAGACGATGCCCGCTTCGTCGAGGTTGCGCAGGGCTTCCTCGCCGACATTGGGAATGTCGCGGGTGATGTCTTCCGGCCCGAGCTTGGTGTCACGCGCCATGACTTCGAACTCCTCGATATGGATCGAGGTGAAGACGTCGTCCTTTACGATGCGTTCGCTGATCAGGATCGAATCCTCGTAGTTGTAGCCATTCCACGGCATGAACGCGACGAGGCTGTTCTTGCCGAGCGCCAATTCGCCGAGATCGGTCGAGGGGCCATCGGCAATGATGTCGCC
This sequence comes from Porphyrobacter sp., assembly GCA_021732945.1. Lineage (GTDB taxonomy): Bacteria > Pseudomonadota > Alphaproteobacteria > Sphingomonadales > Sphingomonadaceae > Erythrobacter. The sequence goes on along the minus strand of JAKFWB010000047.1, from coordinate 868 downwards.
CTGTTCGATCGTGTCGCCCACCTTCACCAGCGGACGCTGGTTGATGCAGGTGTTCTGGTTCGAACGCTGGAACTTTTGCAGGGTGTAGATGTCGACGCCCGACTGACCGGGTTCAACATCGCCAATCGCACGGATCACAATCCGGGTCGCATCGACCTGATCGACGATCCCGCCGCGACGGGCAGCAATCGCAGCGCCCGAATCGCGTGCCACGGTTTCTTCCATCCCGGTGCCGACCCACGGTGCTTCGGCCTTGACCAAAGGCACAGCCTGACGCTGCATATTCGAGCCCATCAGCGCGCGGTTGGCGTCATCGTTTTCGAGGAACGGGATCAGCGAGGCAGCGACCGAAACCAGCTGCTTCGGCGAGACGTCCATCAGCGTCACGTGTTCACGCATCGCCATCAGGTTGTCGCCATTGTGGCGCGCCGAAACCAGTTCTTCGACGAACGAGCCATCTTCGTTCAGTTCTGCCGAAGCCTGCGCCACGGTGTGCTTCTGCTCTTCCATCGCGGAAAGGTAGATCACGTCGGTGGTCACCTTGCCGTCCACAACCTTGCGGTAGGGGGTTTCGATGAAGCCATACTTGTTGACGCGGCTGAACGAAGCCAGCGAGTTGATCAGACCGATGTTCGGGCCTTCCGGCGTTTCAATCGGGCAGATCCGGCCATAGTGGGTCGGGTGAACGTCGCGGACTTCGAAGCCTGCACGTTCACGGGTGAGACCGCCCGGCCCGAGCGCCGAGACGCGGCGCTTGTGGGTGACTTCCGACAGCGGGTTGGTCTGGTCCATGAACTGCGACAGCTGCGAGGAACCGAAGAATTCACGCACCGCAGCCACGGCGGGCTTGGCATTGATCAAGTCGTTC